>JAZORA010000219.1:0-4503 GCA_045656365.1 Eubacteriales bacterium
CGGCGTTCTGGTCTATTCCACCTGTACCATCTTCCCCGAGGAAAACGAGGAAAACCTCTTCGCCTTCCTCGAGAAGCACCCCGAGTTTTCCCTCACGCCCTTCACGGTCGGCTCTCTGTCCGTACCGTCTGGCTACATCACCCTTCTTCCCGACGAAATGGCCACCGACGGATTTTTCATCGCCAAGCTAACGAAAAACGCCTGAGGTAAGGACTTTTAAAGAAAGGCAACGTTATGTATCAAGAAACCAACGAGGCAGTGGATCTGCTTTCTCTGCTTCCCGAGGAATTGGAAGCGTTTCTTCTCTCCCTCGGCGAGCCAAAATATCGCGCTGAGCAGCTTTTTACCCAGATGCACCGTGGACTCTCTCCCGACGAGATGTCCAATATCGGCAAGGCGACCAAAAAAAAGCTCTCGGAGCACTCCTATTGCCATATTCCCACCATCCGCCGCAAGCTGGTGTCTCGCCTTGACGGTACGGTCAAGTACCTGTTTGGTCTTCGGGACGGCAACTGCGTGGAAAGCGTGGTCATGAAATATAAGCACGGAAATACCATCTGTATCTCCTCTCAGGTAGGCTGTCGCATGGGATGTGCCTTCTGCGCCTCCACCATCGGCGGTAAGGTACGGGATCTTGCTCCCTCGGAAATGCTTGGGCAGGTGATCTCCGCCGAGCGGGACATGGGTGAGAGGATTTCCAATATCGTCATGATGGGAATCGGTGAGCCCCTCGACAATTATGACAACGTGATCCGCTTTTTGCGTCTTGTAGGACACGAAAAGGGACTGAATATCGGCTATCGCCATATTTCGCTTTCCACCTGCGGTCTGGTAGGAGGAATTGACCGTCTGGCGGCAGAAAATTTCCCCATCACCCTTTCGATCTCCCTTCACGCCTCGGACGACGAGACGAGAAATACCATCATGCCCGTCAACCGCAAATGGAATATTGAGGCGCTTCTTGCCGCCTGTCGCCGTTATTACGACAAGACCCGTCGACGGATCTCCTTTGAATACACCCTGATCGCGGGCAAGAACGATTCTCCCGCCGCCGCCACACGACTGGCAACGCTCCTGAACGGTCATCTTCGCTCCCCCAAGGACAAGACGACCTTCCCCATTCACGTGAATCTGATCCCCGTTAACCCCGTAGAGGAAACGGGATTTTCCGCCTCCGACGAGGCGGCGATCGCCTCCTTTGCGGCGATCCTTGAAAAGAAGGGCATTCGCGCCACCGTCCGCCGCCGTCTCGGCTCGGACATCAACGCCTCCTGCGGTCAGCTCCGACGCGCCGAGGAGAAAGAGCAGAACGCCTGATGGCTCTCTTCCGACCTCTCCGTTTACATAACCAGGAAGGAGTCGGATCATGCAATATCGCTTTCGCAAAATTTCCCCACCAACGAACCTCAAGAAAAAGAGAAGCGTTCCTCGTCGCTTTCGGCACATGGGATTCAACACGCTTCGGGCTCAAAATCAAACCGAGCCCATTCATTGGAGCGTTCTTTTTGATTTCAGGAAGCTTCCTCCCGGAGAGAAAACGAAAAAAGCAAAAAAAAGAACGCGCAAGGTAAAAAAACGAGCAAACCCCATAGGGGCGCTTCGCCGCGGTCTGGGTGACGTAAGAGATGACCTCCGCCGTCTTTTTTCGGCAATCGGAAGGCTTCGTACGCCCCGACGCCCCAAGCGGATCGGGGGGCTTCCCGTCTTTTCCGGGGCGCTTTGCGCCGCCCTCCTCGTATCCGTCCTTTCGGCAAGCGGGGTACTCTTTGCTCTGTTTTCCGATTACGGACGCTCCTACGTGTCGGTAACGATCCCCGATTTTTTAGGGAAAGCGCCCGACGAGGTGCTTTCCGCCGAGGGAGTCTCCCCCGAACGGCTGAATCTGATCCTGAATTACGAATATAACTCCTCCCTTCCCCAAGGACTTGTGATCTCCCAATCCCCGCCCCGCGGTGTCCACCGACGGATCTACGAGCGAGACGGCAAATGCACGGTTGTGCTCACCGTCAGCCGAGGGATCGAGACCTACACGCTGGAGGATCTATGCGGAATGGATCGTCGAGACGCCGTCCTGACCCTCCGCAATCGAGCCCTTGACACAGGTCTCACCGAACAATACTCCGATGCCCCCAAGGGAACCGTCCTCAAGACCTCCCCCCCTGCGGGAGCCGTTTTACAGGAGGGGGATTCGGTCACCCTGACCATCAGCGCGGGAAAGAAAACCATCTCCTCTCCCATTCCCGACCTTCTTGGAAAAACCGAGGCAGAGGCAGACGCGCTGCTCCGCGCCGCGGGACTCAAATCGGGAAAGGTAACCTATGAAGCGTCCTCCGCTCCCATGGGCACGGTCATTCACCAGGAAAAACGCGCTTATTCTGCCGCCGAGTTAGGAGAGGAAATCTCCTATACCGTCAGCGCGGGCGACCGTTTTTCCACAAAAACCGTACCAAATCTCTACGGCATGACGCTGGAGGAAGCCACCGAGGCACTCCGCGCCGTGGGACTGGTTGTGGGAAGCGTGCTTCCCGTTTCAGGCTCAGCACCATCGGGCAGTGTGATCGTCCAGAATCCGCCCCCCGGATCTCCCATCACCGCCTCAACCTACAGCATCGATCTTTATGTGATCTCTTAAAATGAAAGCAAAAAGCGGGGGCTTTTCTCCCGAAAAGCCCCCGCTTCGACCATAGAACCATACAGAAAAGGAAACGATATGCAAACGACTGCACAAGGAAAAATTTTAAAGGGAGTCGGCGGACTTTATACCGTCAAGATCCTGTCCGGCTCGTCTTTACCCGTGGGAAGTCTTGTCCAGTGCCGCGCCCGCGGCTCTTTTCGGCATGAGCATCAGACCCCTCTGCCCGGTGACGACGTAACGCTGCTCTGCCCGGAGGGCGCTGTCGCGGAGTCCGAGAAGCGCGGTGAGAACGGCGGATTTGTGATCGAATCCATCTCACCCAGAAAAAACGCGCTCATTCGCCCCCCCGTCGCCAATCTGGACTATTTGTTCATCACCATGGCATCAGCGGCTCCTGTGCCCATTTTGACCACGGTGGACAAGCTGATCGCCATTGCCGAGTTCAATCACATTGAACCCATCATCGTCATCACCAAAAACGAGCTGGATCCCGCTTACGCCAAGGAGCTGACCGAGCTTTATACCCTGTGCGGATTCTCCTGCTTTTCTCTGAGTGCCGTGGAGAACGACGGCATCGAGCCCATTGACCGCTTTATCGCAGAAAAGCTTCCGCGCCATACCGCCGCCTTTGCGGGGGCATCGGGCATTGGAAAATCCACTCTTCTTAACCGTCTCTTCCCTCATCTTTCCCTCTCCACCTCGGAGATCAGCCGAAAGATCGAACGGGGACGCCACACCACGCGACAGGTGGAGCTGTTTGCCCTTTCGGAGGAGCTCGATTGCGGCTACATAGCAGATACTCCCGGATTTTCCATGCTGGATTTTGAACGCTTCAACTTTTTTGAGAAGGAGGACCTTCCCGAGACCATGCGGGAGTTCGTCCCCTATCTTGGAAGCTGTCGCTATACGAAATGCTCCCACACCAAGGAGGATGGCTGTGCCATTCTCGAGGCAGTTCGGGAGGGCAAGATCCCCCCGTCCCGTCACGCCAGCTATCTGGAGCTTTACGAGACCCTGAAAAACAAGAAAAAATGGAACTGACTACTTACTGGGAGGAGCGTCTATGAAAGCCTTTATTTATACGGGTGGAAAAATCGACCCCGCCAATATCACCGAGCATCCGAAGGGCGACGATCTGTGCATTGCCGCCGATTCGGGCTACCACAACGCCGTCGCCCTTGGTGAGCAGGTTCAACTGCTCCTTGGCGACTTCGACTCGATCGGTGATGTAAAAATTCCCGACAAGGTCGAAAAGCTGAAGGTTCCCGCCGAAAAGGATTTTACCGATACCCAGCTTGCGGTGGAAACGGCGCTCCGACGGGGAGCGGAGGAGATCGTCATCGTCGGCGGTCTTGACGGACGGCTGGATCACACCCTTTCCAATCTGTCGATTTTAGAGGATCTTCATAAGAAGAAGATCCACGCCGTCATCACCGACGGACGGAATCGTGTGCGGTTTCTCTCCTCCACCTCGACCCTCATTGCCCGTAGCGGCTTCCGCTATCTTTCTCTGATCTGCCTTTCCGAAAAGGCAAAGGGTGTGAGCATTGAGGGCTGTAAATACCCTCTGACGAACGCCACCCTGAACCGTGGCTTCCAATATGCCGTCTCCAACGAGCTTGAGGGAAATTGTGCCCTTGTATCGGTCAGAAAGGGCGATCTTTACGTCATCGAAAGCATGTAAACGGGCTCGGGAGCTAAACCGGAAGAATGGGGTAGCTTTGTACCCACAAAACGCTTTGCCAGAGGATTCCCTTCATGCGAATCCGCTTTGCCACGTTTTTTTCTTCGGCAAGGGCGCTCCGATACCCCTCGCCAAACAAACGGCAAAGAAGCCGCTGGTCTGACTTCTCCACCATTTTCCCCAA
>JAZORA010000220.1:0-3165 GCA_045656365.1 Eubacteriales bacterium
AACAGGAAGAGCGCGTCGCGCTCACAAAAAATTAAATATCGAGGTGTGGCTCAGCTTGGTAGAGCGCTACGTTCGGGACGTAGAAGTCGCAAGTTCGAATCTTGTCACCTCGACCAAAAAAAACAAAAGGAACGGCTCGTCCGTTCCTTTTGGTTTTTTCGATTGGTGCGTCAATTCGGCTTGGTTGTTGCCGTGCAACAACTGCAAGTTCGCATTCACCCGCGCGGAGCGCGTCGAGCTCGCTCGTAAGCGGCAAGCGGTGTGAATCTTCGCCATCGGCGAATACCTTGTCATCTCGACCAAAAAAGAACAGAGGCTTTGGCGTGATACTCTTAACGGAGAATTTGCGAACACAAAATTTCGGCAGAGAACTTGTTTTCTCTGCCCATTTGTGGTATAATGAGGTTAGCAAAAAAGCCTTCCTCCGGGAGGAAGGTGGCACGCGAAGCGTGACGGAAGGAGCAGGCGTGACTTTAGATTTTTGCTGACTTCATTGTAGCGCACTCTCCCTCAGTCGCCTACGGCGCCAGCTCCCTCCCGGAGGGAGCCTTAGTATACGCGCAACTCCAGGGGTATGGGCTTTGCCCGAAGTCTTTGTAATACAAATGCGAAACTTGCGATAAAATGGAACGACAAATTTTCATTTAACAAATACTCGAATCAATCAAAAATTACAACATATGGAGGAACTAAAATGAATAAAATTCAAAAAAGAGATTTGTTGGGATTTTTTTGTTTTTTGCTGATTTTAATTGCTATTTTTTGTGTAGCCGTTTTTGTATATCCAATGTGTTTGACAAGTGAAGGCTATTCGGGTGAACATGTTGGACCAAGCCCGAAAGAAATAATAAAATCTATGTTGTTATTTATTCCAATTGTATTATCTTTTTTTACTTCAATATATCTTTATTATTTTGCTTTAAAATTTAAGAGATTTAATAAGTTGCTTTTTCCATGTATTGTTATTGATACTACGGTTTTAGTATTTTTGGGTGGTATCGCATTATGTGGTGTAGCTTTTGGGTGGTTAATATTTTTAATAATTCCCGCTTCTTTTGTCTTATTCATCTTAGGAATTATTTGGGGTTGGAAACTTGATAACAAATCCAAAAAGGCATAAAAAGTTCAACGGATTTCAGTTTATCGAACAAATAGATATCCCCGCCAGATGTTAAAATCTGTCGGGGATATCTATTTGTTTTCAGCAGATCAAATTTTGTTTATCCGTATGGGCGTGTGTTGGGTGATTTCTCCGATAAGAACACAACGCCTTCGCCTCTGTTCTTTTTTCTTTTATCCAACCCTCAATTAAAAGAGAATAATCAAGAACTGGGATACGAGAACCACTACAATCAGGGCAATCGGATAGGTTGCCGCATACGCCGCCGCAACGTCCTCCGTGCCTGCGGTACCGATCAGCGTTCCCAAAGCGGGCGTACTGGTCATACCACCGGTAAGAGAGCCCAGATTGTTCAAAAGGCTCAGCTTCAAAACGTACTTAGCGAACAGGAATCCGATAATCATCGGAACGATGGTCATGATGATTCCGTATACGAAGTACATCACATCGAAGTTGGCAACAAATTCTGCGCCACCGGGGATTCCCGCGCCAACCAGGAAGAGTACCAGACCCAACTCACGGAAGAGCTTCAGCGTGTTCGTCGAGGGCATGATGCTGATCTTACCGATTCTACCGAAATGGCCGAGAACCAAGCTAACCAGCAGACAGCCGCCCGTCGTAGTCAGGGAGAAGCAGGTTCCCGTCAAGCCACTGCTCGACAGAGGAATCTTGATTCCGCCCAGCACAACGCCAAGAATCGCCGCCAGCGAGAAGGCTGCAATACCCATGTGGTCAATGTGGAAGAGCTTACCCGTGTAGGGCTTCTTCGCTTCCTCTGCCTTCACCACAAGCTTTGCTCTCTCCTCTTCCATATTTGCCTTCGTAAGCTTAGGAATCAGCTGAACGAAGAGAACCACGCCCACAACACCAAAGATGTACGCGATACCGTGACCGACGGAGACAAGCCCCTGAAGCGAAGGATCCACCGTCGCCTTGGCTGCGGAAAACGCGGGGGTCGAGGTCAGAGATCCCGACAAAAGTCCAACGATCATTGCCACAAAGCCCTCTCTGGTCTCGATGGACGAGCCATATCCGATCAGATCACCCATGTAGATGCATCCCACTGCGGCAAGACCGCCTGCGAGAATAATGATCAGACCGAGAAGCACGTAAGACTTGAAATTTCTCTTGAAATTTCCAAAGAATTTCGGTCCCGCAATAAAGCCCACCGAGGTCACGAACAAAATCAGTCCAAGACTTTCAATCAGGGAAAGTCCCGCTGTAAAGTCGTAAGCCTTTTTGGTCAAGCCGGTAATCAGTGCTCCCGATTCGTTCACGTGGAAGAAGAGTGCGCCACAGATCAGTGCCACGATAAATACACCCGCGTCACCGAGGGAAACGCCCTTCACGGTAATTCTTCCCAACAGATATCCCGCGAGAAGAACGCCAAACACTAAAAATAACATCGTTACGATTTCCTTTACGGAAATCACTCCGCCTAATAAACTCATCTTTTTTCGCCTCGTTTCTTATCTTTTCTTCGTGTAATCGGGAAGGAGCTTAGGCGATACCGTTTCGGTTTCGATGCCCGCCTTGGCGATCTCATTCTCAAACTTTTCTACGTGATCAAGCGTCAGCTTGCCAACCGTTACGGTCTTGGCTTTTGCCGCCGCATTGATACCCGCATTTCTTCCGAATACGATAATATCAAGCAAGGAGTTACCCATAAGTCTGTTCTTACCGTGGATACCGCCAACAGCTTCGCCGGCAACAAACAAGTTCTTGATGTTGGTGGTCATACCGTCGGGAGTAATGTCAAGACCGCCGTTCTGATAGTGCAGAGTGGGGTAGATGAGGATAGGCTCTTTGCGGATATCGATGCCGTATTTATCGAACATTCTCCACATTGCGGGGATTCTCTTCATAATTGTGCCTTCGCCGCCGATCTTTTCGATCATAGGAGTATCAAGCCAGATACCGAGGCCGTTGCCTGTATCGATACCGTTATTTCTTTCGGAGCATTCTCTGATAATGGATGCAGCTGTAACGTCACGTGTTTCGAGGGGATGCATAAATACCTCGCCGTTCTTGTTAACAAGCTTAGC
>JAZORA010000221.1:0-7059 GCA_045656365.1 Eubacteriales bacterium
ACCGCACCAAACCTACCCGCCTGCCCGACGATCACCGCCTCGCGGTCGTGATATTTGGCGTTCAGAACCGTATGGGCAATTCCCTCTCGCTTCAATCGACGGGAAAGCTCCTCCGATTTATCAATGGACACCGTACCGACCAGCACGGGCTGTCCCTTTTCATGACACGCCACGATCTGGTTCACGACGGCATCGTATTTTCCCTCCACCGTCTTATATACCGCATCGGGATGATCCTCTCGGATCATGGGCCTGTTGGTGGGGATCTCCACCACATCCAGACCGTAGATCTCACGGAACTCGTTTTCCTCGGTCAGCGCCGTACCCGTCATACCCGACAGCTTCCCATACATTCTGAAATAGTTCTGGAAGGTGATGGTCGCCAAGGTCTTGTTTTCCTTCTCGATCTTCACGCCCTCCTTCGCCTCGATTGCCTGATGCAGACCGTTGGAGTAACGGCGTCCGGGCATCAGTCGTCCCGTAAAGGCATCGACGATCATAACACCGTGCTCGTTGACCACGTAGTCCACATCGCGCTTCATAACGCCGCGCGCGCGGATCGCCTGATTGATATGATGGGCGATCTCGGAATTTTCCGCATCCGACAGATTGTCAATGCCGAAAAACTCCTCCGCCTTCTTCGCGCCCGAGGGGGTAAGAATGGCGTTGTTCGCCTTTTCGTCTACAATATAATCCGCATCCAGATCGTCGTAGCTTTCCTTGGTGTCCATTTCCTTGATCACGTACTTTCTCAGCTTACGCGCCAAGGCGTCCGCGCGATCGTACAGATCGGTGGATTTCTCACCCGCCCCCGAAATGATCAGGGGGGTTCTTGCCTCGTCAATCAGGATCGAGTCCACCTCGTCCACGATGGCAAAGTTGTGACCTCTCTGTACCATTCTCTCCTTATAAACCACCATGTTGTCACGGAGATAGTCAAAGCCGAACTCGTTGTTGGTTCCGTAGGTAATATCCGCCTCGTAAGCCGCCTTCTTCTCGGCAGGCGTCAGTCCATGCACCACAAGACCCGTAGTAAGTCCCATGAATTCAAAGACCCGTCCCATCTCCTCGCTGTCACGGCGAGCAAGATAGTCGTTGACGGTCACCACGTGAACCCCCTTTCCGCTAAGAGCGTTCAGGTAAGCGGGCATGGTGGCAACCAGCGTTTTACCCTCACCCGTTTTCATTTCGGCGATCCGTCCCTGATGCAGAATGATACCGCCGATAATCTGTACACGGAAGGGACGCTTGCCGAGGATTCGGTCGTCCGCCTCACGGATCGCCGCATACGCGTCCGCCATCACATCCTCCAGCGTCTCCCCTGCCGCAAGACGTTCCTTCAGGCGAACCGTCGTTCCCGACAGCTCCTCATTGGACATGGCGGCATACCGAGGTGCGAGAGATTCTATATAGTCCACGTATTTTTCCAGCTTTTTCAGTTGCTTCTCACTGTACGTGCCGAAGATTTTCGATACAAGTCCCATAAAAAGACCTCCAAAAATATATATTCATATTATTATACAACATTTTAAAGAAATTTTCAAGGTTTTTAGCACACTTGAAGGACAAATGTTTGTAAATTTTTTTGTTCTCCCGAAAAAGCACTTGAAAACCTGTCCAAAACATACTATAATGATATTAACAACGACGAAAAAACGGGAATTTAGTTATGAAAAGGATCCATATTGTTTTACACGAGCCCGAGATCCCGCAAAACACGGGAAATATCGCCCGAACCTGCGCGGCAACGGGCGCTGCGCTTCATATCATTCGCCCCATGGGCTTTACCATCGACGACCGCAAGCTGAAGCGGGCAGGTCTCGACTATTGGGACAAGCTGGACATTACCTATTACGATAGCTATGAGGACTTTCTCCAGAAGCATCCCGAAGCCCTTGGCAATTTGTTTTATTTCACCACCAAAGCCCCTCGCGCCTATACCGAGATTACTCCCTACCCCGACAACGTGTTTATCATGTTTGGCAAGGAAAGCGCGGGAATCCCTGAGGAGATTCTCTCCCTCAACCGTGTGTTTTGCGTGCGGATCCCCATGCGGGACACCATTCGCTCCCTGAACCTTTCCAACTCGGTTGCCATTGCCGTCTTCGAAATTCTGCGCGGTTGGGATTTTGAGGGACTGCGGGAGGACGGACAGCTGGCACGTCTTTCCTGGCAAGAATAAATTGTTTGAGGTATTTATGAATCAGAAAAAAGCTCTGGTCGCCATGAGCGGCGGTGTAGACAGTGCCGTTTGCGCCTATCTGATCGGTCAGATGGGACTTGACGCAACGGGGGTCACCATGCGGCTATGGTCAAGCGAAGCGAGACTGACCGATCACGACTGCCCCGATGACGACGATAACTGCCGAGATGCCCGTGCCGTTTCCGACCGATTGGGAATTCCCCATAAAACCGTTTCCTATGGCGATACCTTTCGTCAGAGCGTCATCAATCGATTTATTGCGGATTACGCCTGCGGTCTGACGCCGAACCCTTGTGTGGAATGCAACCGATGTCTCAAATTCGGTAAGCTCATGGAGTTGGCGGACGCCAACGGCTTTGACTACCTTGCCACGGGTCATTACGCGCGGATCGAGTCCCTTGAGGACGGGCGCTTCGTTTTGAAGAAAGCCAAGGATCTCACAAAGGATCAATCCTATTTTCTCTGGTCGATTCCAAAAGATTTTCTCCCCCGCATTCTGCTTCCGCTTGGGGACTACACAAAGCCTGAAATCCGCGAGATCGCCGCACGCGAGGCGCTTCCCGCCGCGTATCGGTCGGACAGTCAGGATATCTGCTTTATCCCCGACGGTGATTACGTTTCCTTTATTGAGAAGCATGGCGGACTCTCCTTTTCGGAGGGCAATTTCATTTCCCCCACAGGAGACATTCTCGGTCGCCACAGCGGTGTGATCCGCTATACGATCGGACAAAGAAAGGGACTTGGAATCGCTCTTGGTTATCCTGCCTTCGTCCGCGAGGTCAATCCCACCGACAATACCGTGACCCTCTCTTCCGATGAGGAGCTCTACGAGGACACGCTGACCGCCTCCTCCTTGAATTTTCTGACGGACGAGACCTTCTCCCTGCCCAGACGTCTGGAAGCAAAAATCCGATACCGCCACACCCCCGCCCCCGCTACGGTGACAAGAATCTCCGAGGATCGGCTTCTCGTCCGATTCGATTCGCCCCAACGGGCAATCACGCCGGGACAATCCTTGGTGCTCTACGACGGTGACGTGGTGATCGGCGGCGGAGTCATTGAAAGACCCCCGTCAAAATAACCTTCCTTTTCACAAAAAACGGACAAGGTGCTTGTCCGTTTTTATTTTTTCCGTTCTCTTTTTTCGGGATTGTCCCACAAACCGTACTCTGTCTATTTTTGTTTTAAAAAATCGGTAAAGGACTTGCTTTTTCGCCATGATTATGTTATAATATCACTAATATAGTTATTTTTCCTTGTTGAATTTATCGGGGGTTCTTCTAAGAATCCTTGCTGTTTTTTATCATAGTCATCGTATGGATAGGAGTTAGATATGACAGATATTTTAACCTACGGTTTGATCGGCAAGTGGTATCTATTTTCGGGAGCGGACCGTTCCCTTTCGATTACGGTTCTCGTACTCTCAGCCCTCTTGCTCTCCGCCATTGCTTATCTTTTGGGAAGCCTGAATTTTGCCATCATCATTTCGGGCAAATCCTACCGCCAGGATATTCGCAAATTTGGCAGTAAAAACGCGGGTATGACCAACATGATGCGCACCTACGGTCGCCGTGCCGCAGGTCTTACTCTCCTTGGAGACGCAATGAAGGCTGCCGTTTCCTGTGCCCTTGGATATGTCATGTGGGGACAGAAGGGTGCGTACCTTGCCGGTGTCTTTTGCATTGTCGGACACATGTTCCCCCTCTATTACCATTTCCGTGGCGGCAAGGGTGTCGTAACTGCCGCTGTTTCGATCTTAATGTGCAACCCTGTGGTTTTCTTGATTCTGTTCGTTCTTTTTGTTGCCATCGTACTGGCAAGTAAATATATCTCGCTGGGATCGGTCATGTGTATGCTTCTCTATCCCGTCGTTCTCGACCGTGTTGATCGCTCCGCTCTTCTGCACGAGGTTCCTCCCGAGGGATCACCCAACGTGATTTTTGCCTTCATCATGATGGCACTCGTTGTCTTTAAGCATCGCGAAAACATCAAGCGGCTTTTGACGGGTAATGAAAACAAGTTCTCCTTTAAGAAAAGCGTAAAATCCGCCGAGGCGGACGAAGAAAGCACCTCCGCCGAGCTTACGGAAGAAATGCCCGTTGAGACAGTCGAAACAGTCGAAACAATCGAAGAAAACGATCCCCAATAAATACTTCCCTCGGGAAGAAGTCGAGGTTAAATATGAACCAAACCGTTGCGATATCTCCGATTTCTCGCATGGCGTCCTGCATTCTGTTGGCGGCAACCGAAAACAAGCTGAAGAAAGCCGTTTTCTCAAAGCCCCACGATGTCACGCTGCAAAAAACCGTATTAACCCTTCGCGCCACCAAGCAGAAAAGCTTTTTACAGGCGGAGTTCTTTCATAAAGACAACAAGGTAACGCACAAAAACATCATGCTGGACGACGGCGCGACACTTGCGCTGGAGACCTTGGCAAAGGAATTTTCCCAAATTAATTTGATCACAACCGAGGGAGAGTGCGAATATAAGCTCTCTTCCTCGGGAAAAACCGCGCTTCTCGGCGCGGATAAATTGGAGCGACGCCTGCTCGCCGCCCCCAAAACAGACAACACCATAACTCCCGTTGCAAATAACCGAGAGAAGCAGTATATTCTCTCAGGCTCGGAGCCCTTCCTCCGGAAGCTTGGCGTCTCCGATGCAAACGGGCGAATTTACGACCGCAAGCAAGCCAAATTTCGACAGATCAACCGTTTTTTGGAAATCATTCGAGATATTGAGGACAAGCTTCCCACCGATTCGATCCGCATTTGCGATCTTTGCTGCGGAAAAAGCTACCTGTCCTTTGCCGTCTATCATTATTTTGCCAACGTAAAGGGCATGCGCGTTTCCATGACGGGCGTGGATCTGAAGCCCGACGTGATCGAGCATTGCAGCCGTGTAGCGCAGGAGCTTGGCTTTGACGGCTTGGAATTTTTGTGCGGGGATATCCAGAACTATACCCCCACGGTTCATCCTTCTCTCGTGATCTCCTTGCATGCCTGCGACATTGCCACCGATTTCGTGTTGAACATGGCGGCAAGCTGGAAGACTGACGTGATCCTCTCCACCCCGTGTTGTCATCACGAGCTGAACCACAACATTCAGTCCGCCCCTCTTTCCTTTATTACCGACTATTCCATGCTTCGCCAGAAGCTTTGCGACGCCGCAACCGACGCCCTCCGTCTTTGCAAGCTGGAGGCTGAGGGATATACCACGACGGCGCTGGAGCTGATCGACCCCGATGAAACCCCAAAAAATATTATGCTTCGGGCTGTTCGAAGAAAGCATTTTGATCCATCCTCCCCCTCTGCGCAGAATGCCATGCAGAGATATCTGGACGCCAAGCGTTTTTTGTGTGGAGAAGATGCCGACGAAAAATATCACTTTTAATCTTTTTTCGGTATTCCCTACCATTTCGATTAAACAACGGAGTAAGCCATGACCTATCACAACGCCGTAAAATATATTTTAAAAGCACCTTCCGAATGTGCGGATACCTCCCCCGGTGCGCGTCTTCGCTCCCTTTGGGAGACCTTGGAGCAACCGCAAAAAAGCCTGAGATATCTCAGACTCGCCGGAAACAACGGAAAAACCTCCTGCGCTTCCATGCTGGTATCCGTCCTGAAAAACTCCTCCTACAACGTGGGCTGCTTGATCCTGCCCATTCACGAGGAGGTTCGCGAAAACATTCTCATAGGCGGAGTTCCCCTTTCCTTTGAGGAGTTTTCTTCCTACGTGGAGCGTGTCTATAAAACGGTGATTTCCATGAACAAGGAAATCGCCCGTACCAATGAAAAGAATCTTCTTGTTGCTCCGGAGGACACTACGAATCCTCTGCCGATCCCCGAAGTGATCCTGACCAAGCACGAGATCCTGCTTACCGCCGCGCTTCTGGCGTTTCGGGCAAGAGGGTGTCAATTTGCGATCATTGAGAGCGCCCACACGGCTGCCGATCCTACGCGATTTCTTCCCGCCCCTCTGGTGGCTGCCATCTGCGGAACGATTCCGCAGAACGACCCAAAGGAGATCCAACGGATCCGAGCTTACGTATGCGCGGGCGTTCGGGAAATCGTCAGCACCCCCGAGGATCAGGAATCCTATCAAATCCTATCCGAGCTTTGCGCTTCGGTCAACTGCCGCCTGACCATTCCAACCAGGTCGGCACTGGAGATTGAAAAGCTCTCTCTTGGCGGAAGTGATTTTTCCTACAAGGGTATGCGGTTTCGTCTGAATCTATGCGGACAAGTACACGTTGCCAACGCCATGGTGACGCTGGAGATTCTGGAAATGCTGTCAAGGCACGGATTTTCTCTGTCGTACGATCAAATTTTTTCGGGTCTGAAGCAATTGAAGCTTCCCGCAAAATTTGAAATTCTGTCCTCTTCTCCCATCATCATCGCCGACAGTGCCCATTCCTCGGTCTCGGTGGCGGCGTCTTGTGACGAGCTGGAGCGTTTTCTTCCCTTGACGGGTAATAAAATCCGACTCTTTCTTCCCAGCCTTGCTCTGGCAAAGCAATATACCGAGCATCTCACTAAGAAGGGATACGAGATCAAGCAAATTCTGATCCCCTCTGATCACGAAGCGCCCGCGGAGCTTGATGTTCCCCTCCACGTTTTTCACAAGCTACGTGATGCCATTACTCTGGCACTTGGTGAATTAAAAAAGGATGAGATTCTCCTGATCTCAGGAAACTATCCCTTTGCCGCCTCGGTACGCTACGAGCTGTTAAACCGTCTCGGCTTCTAATACTTAAAATAAAAAGGTACGATCGCAAAGCGATCGTACCTTTTTATTTTAACTGCCATTTTTCCGCTTCTCTTTCCACTCGTAATAGTTAAAGTGGGCTCTGCACA
>JAZORA010000222.1:0-2932 GCA_045656365.1 Eubacteriales bacterium
CAAAACGTCTGCAAGCATCGCAGATCCCGCTCCCTGCTTGGTCTCGCTTCCAACCTCCTCATTGTCGGCAAAGAAGCTGACGTTCAAAGAATCCTCACTTTCCTTTGCCTGCAATAATCCGCAAGCAGAACCGTATGCGCACATCAGATTATCAATTCTCGGTGCCGCAAAAAATTCTCCGTTCACGCCAAAAACAGTACCCGCCGTTCGGTTATACAGATACAGATCGGTGCCTGCGATCTGCTCCTCTCGGCAATTCAATTCCTCACAGATGAGAGCCTTCAAGCTCTTTTTCGAATCCGTCGCGGCAAACAAGGGTGACAGATCGACTGCCGCATTGTACTCCTTCCCTGAATTGACGGTGCGGTTCATATGAATCGCCACGCTCGGGATCAGTGCAAGATCACGGTCAAAATCGATCAGCTTCGCGGAAAATACGCCGTTCTCGTTCAAGATCACTCTGCCCGCGATCGAGAGCGGACGGTCCAGCCAGCTGGAAAAGATCGTTCCGCCGTAAACCTCGGTATTGAGCTTAACGTACTGCTCGCCTACGGTTGTTTCCGCATTCGGCTTCAGCTTGAGCATCGGTGAATCGGTATGCGTTGCCGTGATCAGGATCTGCTTTGGCTGCTTCTTTGGCATACGGAAAGCAATGAGGGTTGACAGATTGCGTGTTAAATAGTATGCTTTACCCGCTTCAAGCTCCCATTTTTCCGCTTCCTCCAGTCGCAGAAAGCCGTTCCCCTCCAAAAGGCGGGCGAGCTCCTGCACAGCGTGAAAGGCTGTGGGGCTTTTTTGAATGAATGCGAGCAGCTGCTCGGTCGCGTTTCCTTCGTAGTGCATTCTGTGTTTCCTCCCCTATTTTTGACTCACCGAATCAAATAACATATAGATAATTATATTATACCATAGTTTTCCGCATTTAGCAATGCTTTTTTTCGAAAATCATAAAAAAGAAACCAAAAAAGGAACCTCCCGAAGGAGGTTCCAAAATGGATCATCAGTTTGCAAGACCCGATTGCTCGATACCTTGTACCAGGAATCGCTGGCAGAAGGCGTAAAGAATGACGAGCGGGAATATAATCATAATTCCGCAAGTATTTCTGATTGCCGAGTAATACAGATCCTGTCCTGCGTATTCGTATTTCAACGATGACGGAATGATTCCGACCAGCTTAACCAACATCTTCGTATCAGTGGTAACGAAGAACAGGTTGGAATAGAAGTCGTCGGTCCACTGCCAGCAGAACGAGAACAGGAATACGGTGATCAGCATCGGGATGGAAAGAGGAAGAATGATCTGGATGAAGGTGCGGAAGGTTCCCGCGCCATCCATATATGCAGATTCCTCCAACTCATCCGGTACGCCACGGAAGAACTGACGGAGCAAGAAGATGTACAAGCCGTTCTTGAATGCCAAGCCGCCAAGAGAGAGGAGCATCAACGGGAAGTAGGTATTACAGAGGTTGATACCGTCGGAGGTAACCTTCATAACCACCTTCCACGCTTCTCTTTCCTGACCACGACGAATCTCGGTGTACTTGAAGAGCTTGATCTCCTCAAGCGGAATGTTGATCTTCTCGAAGAATGCCGCAACGTCGGGGCTGATTTCCTTGATGTTGTGTCCGAATGCCTCGATTCCGCCGCCCTTGAGGAGCTTTATGATACCGAAAATATCAAAGTAACGGAACTCCATAAACATAGAGAGCTGAAGCGTTTGGTGAGGCACGATCATGGTGAGCATAACAAGCAGGAAGAGCAGGTTTCTGCCTCTGAACTTGAACTTTGCAAAGCCATAACCGATCAGTGCACAAACGAAGGTTTGGATCACGGCGCAAACGAGAGAAAGTGTGAAGGTGTTTCCGAACGAAGTCCAGTAATTCAACTCCTCAATGATCGCGCGGTAAATATCCAACGTAAAGTTTTTAGGAATCAGACGAACCGTTACGTCCACGAAATCCTCGGGGCTCATAAAGGAGCCCGAGATTTTCGTGAGGAACGGGAACAGAACGATATACGAAATACCGATCATAAGCACCAGGCGGAAGATCCACCAAACGACATTTCCGAGGAAGTAAAGATTCAGAAAGCGTGCCTTCAGCCTTTCCTTCAAAGGAGTCCGTTCAAATTCCACACGGATCTTGTTTTTGGATTCCTTTTTGACGATCGGCTTGCTGTCAATTTGTTGTGCGTTCATATTCTATTACCTCCTTTACTCAGATTTGCGTTGATAGAACACGACCGTAGAAAGCACGGATGCGATAATCGCAACGATCACAATAACGATCATAAAGTAGATCCATGCCATTGCAGAACTCTTAACGTTTCCTTCCGACTGAGCGTAAACCGTTCCGATATATTTCATAACGGCGTTACTGTCGGTTGTGAACGAGTCGATGATCGTATAAACACCGTTTACAAGGATCATCGGCGTGATCATCGGGAACGTAATCTTCCAGAAGGTCTCCCAAGAGGTTGCTCCGTCGATCTTACAGGACTCGTAGATTGCGGGAGAAATAGACTGGAGCGAGCTGAGGAAGATCAGCATCTGTACGCCCGAACGGTTAACGATATCGTAAATGTCGTTGATCATCTGTGTTACGTACTCAACGAGCTCCGTAC
Organism: Eubacteriales bacterium; assembly: GCA_045656365.1. Taxonomy (GTDB): domain Bacteria; phylum Bacillota; class Clostridia; order Oscillospirales; family CAG-272; genus HGM12713. The sequence goes on from JAZORA010000222.1 coordinate 2,623, forward strand.
CAACCTTCATATTCGCAAACAGCTTTTGAAGGTCCATACTTGACACAAGCTGATCGGCGGTGCTTGTTCCACTACCGTCGTCGATACCGCTCGTATCACCCATATAATCGTTCAGAATGTCCTGTGCCGCAATGGACTCCATAATACCCGTAGAAAGAATAACGGGAATGAAGAAGATTGCACGGAACACGCCTCTTCCCGTCATCTTCTGGTTCAGCATTACTGCCATGAACAAGGAGAAGATGATGATTGCGGGAATATCGAATGCCAGCTGCAGCAGACCCTGAACAAGGGTCTGCGCAAACTGGGG
>JAZORA010000223.1:0-7538 GCA_045656365.1 Eubacteriales bacterium
GATCTGATTTATGCCGTGGGAATCGGCGAAGATTTGGAGACCTTGAACACGCTTGGTTATGACGTGGCGCTCAAGCGTCTGCAGGGCGCTTCGGGAACGGTTGCCGAGCTGACGGCTTTGCGCATGACGGAGGACGGCTATGAGCCGATCCCCTTTACGATTGAAAGAGCCAAGATCAAGACGACCTCAGTATATTTCCATCGTTCTACGCTGGACGAAAACGTGGGAATCGTGAAGATCGTGCAGTTTGATCTGACCACGCCCACACAGTTTTCTGAGGCGGTTGATTCCTTAAAGGCTGCAGGATGCGATCGGTTTGTATTCGACGTTCGCTATAACCCCGGTGGCGACCTTGCTTCGATCAGCGCCGTTCTCAGCTACTTCCTTGAGAAAGACGACGTGATCATTCGCGTAAAGGATAAGGCAGGGAATGAAGAGGTATCCGTGGTTGCTCCCGTTACCTATACGGGCAATTACGCTTCCTGTAGCGTGAGCGAGTCGGATATCGGAAAATATCGGGATCTGCGAACGGTGGTGCTTTGTAACGGTAGTACGGCAAGCGCGGCGGAGCTGTTTACAGCCGCATTCCGCGATTATGACTTAGCTCCCGTCGTGGGAACGACTACCTTTGGAAAGGGAAGCATGCAGTCGATCATTTCCTTGCTCCCATACGGTTATAGTGGCGCGCTGAAGCTGACCACCGCCATGTATTTCCCGCCGAAGGGTGAGGGATACGACGGCGTCGGTATTACACCCGACGTGGAGGTAGAGCTGGATCAGGCCGCTGCCGAAAAGAACGTGTATGAGCTGACCGACGAAGAGGATAATCAATTGAAGAAGGCACTGGAGTGCTTCAATTAATCATATAATCATAAAATTAAATTTTCATATTTTCATAAATTAAAGGAGATAACGAACATGGCAGCAGTATTGAAATATACCCGTGAGGGCTTTGAGAAGCTGAAGCAGGAGTATGACTTCCGTTCCAAGGAGGAGCGTGAGCGCATTAAGGTTGCGATTGCCGAGGCAAGATCCTTCGGAGACCTTTCTGAGAATGCCGAGTACGACGAGGCAAGAAACGAGCAGGCAAAGAACGAGGCGAGAATCAAGGAGCTGGAAGAGCTGATCGAGCACGCAGTTGTTGTGGACGATACCCAGTTCGATTCCGAGATCGTTGGTCTGGGTTCTTTCGTTAAGGTAGAGCGCGCAGGCGAGACCTACGAGTATAAGATCGTCGGTTCGAATGAGGCAGATCCCTTTGACAACAAGATTTCGGATATGTCTCCCGTAGGAAAGGGTCTTATGGGCGCAAAGAAGGGTGATACCGTTCAGGTAAATATCCCCACCGGAACCATCAGCCTGAAAGTATTGGACGTTTATAAGGCTTGACGTAAAACGGATAAGCAGTATTTGGGGGTTGTTGCGTTTGCAGCACCCCCAATTTTTTCAGAAAAAGGAGCGTCTTTTTATGTACGATGATAAGCAGCCCGAACGGGCGATCGTTATACCTAAGGGAAAATTTGCCCTTTGGTTCGAAAACTTTTGGTATCATTATAAGTGGACGTCTATTGCGGTTCTGTCGGCGGTATTTATTCTTCTGGTGTGTATTCTTCAGACCTGTGAGACTGAAAAAAATGACGTGGTAGTCGTGTATGCGGGTCCTACCCAGCTGACGTCGGAGCAATCGGAGCAGATCTCACTGCTCTTCAGTAATAAGCTCTCCTCGGATTATGATGGAAATGGGGAAAAGCTGGCGGCACTCAGCAGCTATTGGATTTATTCCGAGTCGCAGATTAAGGAGCTTCCTACCGATGCGGTGGATCGTCCCTATAACACAAACCAGTATAGTACATATTCCAGCTACTTGCAGACGGGAGAAAGCTCGATTTACTTGCTCGATCCTTGGCTTTTTGAGGAATTGAAGAATTCCGAGACCACCCCCTTGTGTCCTTTGTCCGAGGTTTTGGAGACGGTTCCCACCGAGAGCTTGGACGGCTACGGCGTTCGTCTTGGCGATACCGAGCTTTACCAAAAATATGAGGTGTTACAGGTGCTTCCCGAGGATACGGTGGTCTGCCTTTTTCGTCAATACGTGGTTGGAAAGAGCAGTAAGGACAAGTTTTATCAATTCCAGACGGATACCTTTGCGGAGCTTGTAAGGGTTTCGGAGGAAGTTGAAGTGAATTAATTTTGCTACATAGGAAATCAATATGAAAAAAACAGGAGCATTTACAACCTTTTTGCTATTTTTAACTGCCATCATCTGGGGCTTTTCCTTTGTAGCTCAGGTGAGTGGTGTCAGCCATATCGGCCCTTTTACAATGAACGGAACGAGATTTGCCCTCGGCGTTGTGTCCTTGCTTCCCGTCGTTCTGATTTTTGAGAAGGGACGGGTAGAGCGCCGAGAACGGATTCGCACGGTTCGCGCATCGATTTTTGCCGGAATTGCTCTGTTTTCGGCATCCACGCTTCAGCAGCTCGGCGTTGCCTATACGGGAAGCGCGGGAATTTCAGGCTTTATTACGGGACTTTACACGGTATTTGTGCCGATTGCTTGCTTTTTGCTGTTCCGCTATAAAACGGGACTCAACGTATGGCTTGGCGCGCTCTGCGCCGTGGGAGGACTGTTTCTTCTTTGCTACCGTCCGGGAGAAGGACTGCATTTTGGACTTGGCGAGTTGATTCTGCTTGGCGGATCCTTTTGCTTTACCGCTCATATCGTCATTGTAGATCGCATGGGACAAAGGATTCGTCCGTTGCATTTCGCTTGGGGACAGTTTGCTGTTTGCGCCACGCTGTGCCTTGCGATGATGTTCCTTTTTGAAGAGCCCGAGTGGAGTGGGATCCTTGCGGCAAAATGGTCGATTCTCTATTGCGGTATTTTGTCGGTTGGCGTTGCCTATACCTTACAGGTTGTGGCGCAGCGGCGGGCAGATCCCACCTTTGCCACCATCGTTCTGTCTACCGAATCGGTATTCAGCGCCATTGGTGGCGTGCTGTTTGGACTGGATTCGATCTCGGCGATCGGATACGTGGGCTGCGGCTTGATCTTCTGCGGAATCCTCATTTCGCAGCTATCGGGCAAATTGGGAAAGAAGAAGCAAGACGGTTCTGCGAATCGTGTGGAGGAAAGCAGTCAATAATACCACCGAGGAGGTGGTTGAATGCAGAAGCTCGAAAGCCAAGCAAAAAAAGAATTTGCGGTGGGATTTTTTGCGGGACTGACGCTTTTTGGCGGCATTGCTCTGATCCTGTTGGCACTATTCTTTCTTTGATTTTTTGGAAGGATTGCAATCATTGAACCGAGAGGAGGGAACGGCGTGGAAATCATGCGACTGGATAAATTTCTCAGTATTACGGGATGCTGTACCCGTACCGAGGCGAAAAAATGTATTCGATCGGGACGTGTGACGGTGGGCGGCGTTCCCGCATCCTCGGCAGACATGAAGATCGACGCGGAAAGCGATGTGATCGTGTTTTGCGGCAAGAGGGTGAATTATCGGAAATTTACTTATATTTTAATGAATAAGCCCGAGGGGGTGGTGAGCGCCACCGAGGACGGGCGGGATCGAACGGTGATCGATCTTCTTCCTCCCGATATTCGTCGTGCAGGACTGTTCCCGTGCGGACGCTTGGATAAGAATACCTTGGGACTGATGCTGATTACCGACAACGGAGATCTGGGGCATCGCTTGTTAGCGCCCAAAAGCCACGTGGAAAAGCAGTATTATTTTCGATCAAAATTTCCGATTTCCGAGGCGGATGCCCGTCGCTTTGAGGCGGGAGTCGTTCTGGAGGACGGATATGAAACTAAGCCCGCCAAGATTTTTCTTGAGGGTGAGGGGGATTGCGGACGAATTACGCTGGTGGAGGGAAAATATCACCAGATCAAACGGATGCTGGAGGCGCTCCATAATAAAATCGTTTATCTTGAACGGATTCGCTTTGGTCCCCTGACGCTGGACCCCTCACTTGCCCGAGGCGAATGGCGTTATTTGACGGATGAAGAAATTGCGGCACTCGAAGCACACGGTGCTTCTAAAAGCATATAAACAAATATTGAAATCGAAACAGAACATAACGGAGTAACTATGGATATCATTAAGAAGCTGGCAGAGGAATTTAAATTAAAGGAAGCTCAGGTCGAAAAGACGGTTGCGCTGATTGACGAAGGGAACACCATTCCTTTCATTGCCCGTTACCGCAAGGAAGAGACGGGCAGTCTTGACGACAACGTGCTTCGCGATCTGGATGACCGCCTGACTTACCTGCGTAATATCGAGAAGCGCAAGGAAGAGGTGCGGAATTTGATCACCGAAATGGGAAAGATGACCGACGAGATCGCGGCAGCGATCGATCGTGCCGTGACCATTACCGAGGTGGACGATATTTACCGTCCCTTCCGTCCTCATCGTAAGACCCGCGCATCGGTGGCAAAGGAGAAGGGTCTGGAGCCTCTTGCCGATCTGATCTTAGAGCAGAGAGATCGCTATGAGCCATCCCTTGAGGCGATGGCAGAGGAATTCGTCAATGAGGAAAAGCAGGTAGCAAGTGCTGAGGAAGCCTTGGCTGGCGCTTGTGATATTATTGCGGAGATGGTTTCCGACAACGCGGATACCCGCAAAACGGTTCGTAAGGCAACCTTTGATACGGGCTTTTTGAGCACAAAAAATATCAAGGATGAGGATTCTGTATACGCACAGTATTACGACTATACCGAGCGTCTTTCCAAGATTCCTTCTCACCGCGTTCTGGCGATCAACCGAGGCGAAAAGGAAGAATATTTGCGTGTTAGCGTTACGGTAGACAAGGGAATGATCCTGAATTTCCTTTGTTCCTCCATCATCGTCAATCCCAAGAGCCCTGCGGTCAAATATCTGGAGAGCGCGATCGTGGACGGATATGATCGATTGATTGCCCCCTCGATTGAGCGGGAGATCCGAAACGATCTGTTTGATACGGCAAGCGAGGGCGCGATTAAGCTTTTTGCGGATAACCTGAAGCATCTTTTGATGCAAGCACCTCTGAAGGGAAAAACCGTCCTTGGCTTCGATCCCGGATATATCAACGGCTGTAAAACTGCTGTGGTGGATAAAACGGGAAAGGTTCTCGATACGGCGGTGGTCTATCCTACAACCAAGTCGAAATTTAAGACCGAGGAAGCAGCGAGAATCATTAAGAAAATGGTCGAGACCTACCGTGTTGACGTGATCGCGATCGGTAATGGTACGGCGTCTCGGGAGAGTGAGCAGTTCATTGCTGATGTTCTCAAGACGGTTCGGTACGATTGTAAATACGTAATCATCAACGAGGCGGGGGCTTCGGTTTATTCCGCGTCCAAGCTGGCAGCCGAGGAATTTCCGGATTTCGACGTCATGCAGCGCTCCGCTGTATCGATCGCTCGCCGCCTGCAGGATCCTTTGGCAGAGCTTGTGAAGATTGATCCCAAATCCATTGGTGTGGGTCAGTATCAGCACGACATGAAGCCGGCTCGCCTGGACGGCGCTCTTCAGGGCGTGGTGGAGGACTGTGTAAATGCGGTTGGTGTGGACATCAACACCGCTTCTCACGCGCTTCTGTCCTATATTTCGGGAATCAATGCCACCAGCGCGAAGAATATCGTGAAGTACCGCGAGGAAAACGGCGAGTTCTTGTCCCGCGCCTCGATTCTGAAGGTTCCGAGAGTGGGAGCCAAGGCGTTTGAGCAGTGCGCCGGATTTTTACGCGTACCCCAGTCCAAGGAGATCCTTGACAACACGGGCGTACACCCCGAATCCTATGGAGCCGCACATGCTCTGCTTGACCTTTTTGGCTACACGGCAAAGGACGTTGCAGAGGGAAGATTGACCGATTTGATGAACAAGGTCAGAGAAAAGGGAATTGCCATGGTATGTGAACATTGCGGTGTGGGTGAGCCGACACTCTTGGATATGGTTGGTGAGCTGATGAAGCCGGGACGGGACGTAAGAGACAGTCTGCCTTTGCCTGAGCTTCGTGAGGACGTGCTGAGCATGGAGGATCTGAAGCCCGATATGATTCTGAGCGGTACGGTGCGTAACGTGATCGACTTTGGTGCCTTCGTGGATATCGGCGTTCACCAGGATGGACTTGTGCATATATCCGAGATTTCCGATCGATTCATTCGACATCCTTCCGAGGCTCTTTCCGTGGGAGATCAGGTCAAGGTTCGGGTTCTTTCGGTGGACTTAAAGAAAAAGAGAATCGGTCTTTCGATGAAAAACGTGAAGTGATCTTAATATATTAAGGTGAAAAAACTTATCGTTCAGGTGACCTTCACATAAAAAAACTCTTTTTGTGCATTTTAGACAAATTATTTTATAAAAATTTGGAGATTTACCCTCTTCCATTTTTTCGATAAATTTGGTACAATATTAAAGTACAGAAGTATGTATAAAATTCAACCATGATACATTTTTTAGGAGGATGATTCCAGATGGCAAGCTTATCACTCAGACACATCTACAAGAAGTATCCGGGCGGCGTTACCGCAGTATCGGATTTTAACCTTGAGGTTAAGGACAAAGAATTTATCGTATTCGTAGGTCCTTCCGGATGTGGTAAAACAACCACCCTTCGTATGATCGCAGGTCTCGAGGAAATTACCGAGGGCGAGCTCTTTATCGGAGATGATCTGGTAAACGACGTGGCACCTAAGGACAGAAAGATCGCAATGGTGTTCCAGAACTACGCACTGTATCCTCACATGACCGTATTTGAGAATATGGCATTCGGCTTGAAGCTGAACAAGGTTCCCAAGGAGCAGATCAAGCGTAGCGTTGAAGAGGCTGCAAGAGTTCTTGATATTACCCACCTTCTCGACAGAAAGCCGAAGGCTCTGTCCGGTGGTCAGAAGCAGCGTGTAGCATTGGGACGTGCAATCGTTCGTAATCCTAAGGTATTCCTTTTGGACGAGCCGCTTTCTAACTTGGACGCTAAGCTTCGTGCTGCCATGAGAACCGAGCTGACCAAGCTTCATGCTCGCGTTGGAACCACCTTCGTATACGTAACCCACGACCAGGTCGAGGCTATGACCATGGCTACCAGAATCGTCGTTATGAAGGACGGTCTGATTCAGCAGGTTGATACTCCTCAGAACCTGTACGATTCTCCTTGCAACATCTTCGTTGCAGGCTTTATTGGAACTCCTCAGATGAACTTCATCAACGGAACTCTTTCCAAGAAGGGTGAGGATGTATTCTTCAACTTCGACGGTCAGACCATTAAGCTGCCCGAGGAAAAGGCAAAAGCTCCCGAGCTTGCTGAGTACATCGGTAAGGAGGTTGTTGTTGGTCTTCGTCCCGAGGCTATTTCCGACCTTGAGTCTGCAGTTGCTGCTAACCCCGAGCATTCCTTCGAGGTTAACGTTGAAGTTACTGAGCTTATGGGTGCAGAGATCTATCTCTACCTCAATATCGGTGAGACCAATATGATAGCTCGTGTTTCTTCTCGTTCTCAGTCCAGAGCGGGACAGACTGTTAAGGTCAACTTCGATATGTCCAGACTTCATATCTTTGATA
>JAZORA010000224.1:0-4636 GCA_045656365.1 Eubacteriales bacterium
GCCCTATACTGCCTTCTTCCAGGGCGGCTTGACCTACGAGAGCGGTCGGATCGGAATTCTTTCGGCAGCCGAGGCCCTACTTTCTTTGAAAAGAAAGTAACGGGTTTCCCCTGTTTGAACATACAGAATATAGAGCCTTTCTTGCTACATATCAACCGAAAGGATATTTTGTAGCATGCTCTTTTCCTCTCTTGAATTCCTCTATCTCTTTCTTCCCCTCTGCCTCGGCGTTTATTTTCTGTCGCCTCTCGGGTGGCGAAACGCCGTACTGCTTTTCTTCAGCCTTGTTTTTTACGGCTTCGGTGAGCCGATCTATCTGTTTCTCATGATCTTTGTGGTCGTGATGGATTACCTCTTTGGCGGATGGATCGTGGGGGCAAGACGGCGGGGAAGAAAAACGGGAGGGATCGTCGCCTTGGCGGTCTCCCTGAATCTTGCGATCCTCGTTTTCTTTAAATACTACGATCTGTTGGCGGAGACGGTGGGGGCAACTCCCCTTGGACTGTCTCTGCCCATCGGAATCTCCTTTTATATTTTTCAAGCCCTTTCCTACGTGATCGACGTGGACCGTAGGGAAGCGGAGGCGTCTCGGAATCTTGTGGACTTCGGGGCGTACGTTACCCTCTTTCCCCAACTGATCGCGGGTCCCATCGTCCGTTATTCGGAGATCGACCAAGAGCTGAGAGAGAGGCGGCATACGCTGGATCGGTGTGCCGAGGGTGTAGCGATTTTTTGCGCGGGGCTTTCGAAAAAGGTGCTTCTTGCCAACCCCGCGGGGGAGCTTCAGATTCATCTTGCAAGCCGCGGCGAGAGCGGAACGGTCCTTGGCGCGTGGCTTTCTCTTCTCCTCTTCGCCGCCCAGATCTATTTTGATTTTTCAGGATATTCGGACATGGCGATCGGTCTTGGGCGGATTCTCGGCTTTGACTTTCCCGAGAATTTTCGCTACCCGTACGTGTCGCGCAGTATTACCGAGTTCTGGCGGCGGTGGCACATGACCCTTTCCCTCTGGTTTCGGGAATACGTCTATATCCCCCTTGGGGGGAATCGCCGCGGCAAATGGCGAACGATCCGCAATCTCCTCATTACGTGGACACTGACGGGTCTTTGGCACGGCGCGTCGTGGAATTTCCTTTTGTGGGGGCTCTACTTCTTTTTCCTGCTTGCTCTTGAGAAATTTGTTCTTGGACGGGCGCTGGAAAAGCTTCCCGCATGCCTTGGGCACGTTTACGCGCTCTTTTTCATTCTTGTTGGCTGGCTGATCTTTGCGTCGGACGGTGAGAGCGCCATCGGGGGGCTTCCCTTTGCCTTGCGCCTGGTTGGCGGAGGCGGCTCTGCCTTGGCAGACGGCTGGATTCTGTACGAGCTTCGGCGCAATCTTCTTTTTTTGATCCTTTTGGCGGTGGGCTCGACCCCTCTGCCCAAACGCTGCTTCGCCCGTTTCTTTGAAAAGCGGCAAACGGCGGGACGGCTTTTGCGCGGGGTTCTGTGCCTTTTGTCGCTGGTGATTTCCACGGCTTATCTTGTGGATTCGGGGTACAACCCCTTCTTATATTTCAGATTTTAGCAAAGGAGTGCTTTATGACCGGACTGTTTTGCAGATTGTTCATCAAAAATCGGGAGGACGTGGGTTCCCCCGCGGTTCGTCGTGCCTACGGTACAATGGTCAGCGTGGTGGGGGTGGTTTCCAATCTCCTTTTGTCGGCATTGAAATTTTTGGCGGGTGTATTGAGTGGCTCGATCGCCATTACGGCGGATGCGGTCAACAACCTGTCCGACGCGGCGTCTCAGCTGATCTCCCTGATCAGCTTCAAGATCTCTGCCAAGCCCGCCGACCGTGACCATCCCTTTGGTCACGCGCGGATCGAATACGTGGCGTCGATGATCGTTTCCTTCCTGATCCTTCACGTGGGAGTGGATCTGATGACCGAATCGGTCACCCAGATCTTCGAGCCGGTGGATGTTCGCTATTCCAATCTTTCCCTCGTCATTCTTGTGGCTTCGATTGCCGTCAAGATCTGGCTTTTCGTATTTAATCGACGGATCGGAAAGAGAATCAATTCGTCGGTCATGCGCGCCACGTCCGTGGACAGTCTCTCGGATGCGGCGGCAACGGCGGCGGTGTTTGTTTCTGCGATCATCGCTCGTTTCACCGGGATTCGCACCGATGCCTATATGGGCGTGATCGTGGCGATCCTCATTCTGGTGGCGGGCATACGGATTCTGAACGATACGAAAAACTCAATTCTCGGCAGCGCGCCCGACCCTGAGGTGGTAGACGGCATTGTGGCGTTGGCGCAGGAGTATCCTGAGGTGCTGGGTGTCCACGATATGGTGGTACATAATTACGGACCCGGAAACACCATCGCGTCCTTCCATGCGGAGGTGGACGGCTCGGAGAACGTGTTCCGTACCCACGATGTGATCGACACGGTGGAGAAGCGGATCTGGCAGGAGCTGGGCATTCGTGCCACGGTTCACATGGATCCCATCGTGACCGACGACGAGCGAGTGAACGCCCTGCGGACGGTGGTTTCTCAAGAGGTCCGCACGATCGACGAGCGACTGAGCATTCACGATTTCCGCTTTGTGGAGGGGCATACTCATTCGAATCTGATTTTTGACGTTTCCGCGCCCTTCGAGCTTTCCATGAGTGACGAAGAGTTGAAACGGGCGGTCAGCGACCGAATGAGCCGCGTGGACCCAAACTATTTCTGTGTCATTACGGTAGATAGACAATAAGCAAGGAAACTTCGGGCTATTTGGTCTGAGAGTTGCCGCAATGTTCGCACAAACCCATCTTTAAAAGCTTTTGCGTCGCTTTTCTCGAAAAGCGACTGCGCCCCGGCGCCCCTCTCTATCCCGTCGGCTTAAAGATAGCCGACGGGGTTCTTTCTTTATCGAAAAAATAACGCCGAAGGGACAAAATCCGTCCCTTCGGCTGTTTGTATATTGGGAAATGTTCGGGTTTTCCGAAAAGAATATGGAGAGGTAGTTGGGTGCGTGGCGCTTTCGCCGCCGTTCACGGAGCTTATACCGCCAAAAGGAAGTATTCGGTGATCACCTCGGGGGATTCCCGTCTGCCGCGGTCGAGCCACCAGCGGATGGTTTCTACCAGCGTGGAGGAAATGTGATCGATCCAAAAGTCCTCGGGCAGAGCAGGGGCTCGGCGGTTTTCAAATAGGGCGAGGTGGCTTTGGATGAGCCGTGTCAGATTGGTTTTGAAATAGCCGAGAAACAACTCGTTGTTCTGACAAGAAAGCAGATCCAGAATCTTGTTATCGTTCTTTTGCAGGTGGCGGAACAGGTGCAAAAAAACCGAATCGGGCGCGTCGCAATCGAAAATATACGAATGGGCGTGATCGGTTCCCGACTCTGCCTCAAAGATGTGGTCAAACAGCTCCTCACACAGCGCCTTGATGAGAAAATCCTTGGTTTCAAAGTGGGCGTAAAAGGTGGCGCGCCCCACGTCGGCGCGTTCGATGATTTCTGCCACGGTAATTTGGTGAAAGCTCTTTTCCGAAAGAAGCTCGATAAGCCCCTTGAAAATCGCGTCTCTTGTTTTTCTCTGTCGTCTGTCCATGAAGCTTCTCCATACTTTTTCTCCGATTCGTTCGGTATCGAACAAATCGGAAGAATCATCTGTTGTGTTTCTTTTGCCGATTTCGTATAATATAGACGAAGATATCGAACAAAGTGTTTGATATCGAATGTATTGTATCATGGAAACAAAGAAAAATCAAGGGGGATTTATGAAAACCGAAAAAAACATACTCTTTGCGTTTCTGTTGAACCTATTTTTCTCCATCTTTGAGCTGATCGGCGGCTTCCTGACGGGAAGCGTGGCGATCCTATCGGACGCGCTTCACGACGTAGGCGATGCCGCGAGCATTGGCGTTTCTTATGCTCTTGAGAAAAAAAGTAAGCGTCAGCCCGACGAGAGCCATACCTACGGATACGGTCGCTACTCGGTTCTCGGAAGCGTCCTGACCACGGTGATTTTACTGTCGGGCTCGATCATCCTTACGGTCAATGCCGTAGGTAGGATTCTGAATCCCACGCCCATCGACTATCGCGGCATGATCGTTTTTGCCATTGTTGGCGTGGCGGTCAATTTTCTGGCGGCGTTTCTTACCCGTCGGGGGGATTCGCTGAACCAAAAGGCGGTCAATCTCCACATGCTGGAGGACGTACTGGGTTGGATGGTCGTGCTGATCGGCGCGGTGGTCATGCACCTGACCGATTTCGCCCTGCTTGATCCCGTCATGTCCATCGGCGTTGCCGTCTTTATCTTCTGGAACGCGCTCGGCAATCTAAAGGAGGCGCTTTCTCTCTTCCTTGAAAAAACACCTCACGGGATCACCGTGGAGGAGATCGTGGAAAAGGCGGAGTCGGTGGAGGGCGTTTTGAGTGTCCATCACGTTCACCTTTGGAGCATGAACGGTCAGGATCGGTACGCCACCATGCACGTGGTGGCGACGGGTGACCCCCACCACATCAAGGAGCATCTGCGAGAGGAGCCCCACGAGCTTGGGGTCTCCCACGCAACTCTTGAGCTGGAAGCGGAGGGCGAGCCCTGTCACGAGGAGCATTGCCACGTCGAGCACCACGCCCACGAGGGACACCATCATCACCA
>JAZORA010000225.1:0-4059 GCA_045656365.1 Eubacteriales bacterium
TACGCGAAAGCTATTATCCTCTTGGCACTAGTAGTGAAGATATTTGTCCTGTTTGTTCAGGTTGCATATCTTGGTTTAGACACCCTATGAATAAGAACGATGTCTTTTGTTGTACCAATTGTTATTATTGTTACCATCATAAAAACGGACGTAAAGTCGAAGGAGCAGGTGCACCTTTTTTCTATATTGAACATGAAGAATATTTTGAGGTAGAAAAATAACTGGCTACGTGTTCCTTGTACCCTCCATTATCTCGGAATATAGCAACACCGCCTTCAACCTCGCTTGACTTGGGACGAGGGGCATGGCTTTGCCCGAAAAATCGCCGTTCCGAGGCATTGGTGGAGACCTCTGCGCTGAACCTCGGAACAGTAAACCAATGATATGCAAAACCCCCTCTGCGTCATGCAGAGGGGATTCCCTATACTATGCGATATTCAAGGACAATTCTATGTCCTCGTTGGAAACCGTAATGTGATCAATCACAGCGGTTAAATATTTCTTGACCTCAAAGCTTTCCGAACGCAACATCATTTTCGCTATTTGCTTACATATATCTTGGCGGTCACCCTCGTCAATCTTTCGTTGCGATTGAAGAAGGCTGCCAAGCTCTGCCTTTATCGCGTCCTTTTCTTCTGCTATGCGCTTTAGCTCCTCGGTCAATTCCTTATTGGAAGAGCAGCGGAGAGACATCAAAATATTTCTGCTGGATGCTTCTAACCCTTTGAGTTTACTTTTTAAGGCTCTGATTCTTCCCTTTTCGTCACTTTCGTTGAAAAGTTCAATCAAGTCCTCGCGCCGACGAATATCATTGACCACGGCATTGATCACGAATCGATCAAGATAGTCTGCCCGAATCTCTTTGACGGAGCAAATGTGCCTTTTATGGTTCGGACAATAGTAGTATTTGTATGGGATATCGTGACTCTTACGCATTGTGCCGATGAGGTTTGCTCCGCATTCCGCGCATTTCAGCTTTTCCATACCGCCAAGCAAATAGTAGTGGCGGCTCTTGGATTGAGCCGTACCGCCTTTACGCTTGGCAAGCATCGCCTGCACCCTGTCGAATTGGTCTTGGTCTATGATCGGCGGAACGACATTGGGCTGGATGATCTGCTCTTCGACGGGCTTGTATTTATGGGAATTTCGCTTGCCTTTGTTGTTCTTCTTCCTCGTTTTATTCCACGTGTATGTACCGACATATTTTTCTTGATGAAGAATTGAGGTAAAGGAATTTTTATTGAAGAGTGCCCCTGTCTTGGTTCGGTAGCCTCTCTTGTTCAGCTCATCTGCCATACGATGATAAGAATAGTTGGCTTCAAAAAGGTCGAAAATCAACTTGACGATCTCCGCCTCTTCCTCATGGATGGCAAGTTGCTTTTGACTATCCACATAATATCCCAAAGGGGCTACTCCACCACAATGTTTGCACTCTTGAGCTCGTTGCGTCAATCCAGCGTGGGTATGCTTGGCAAGATTGCGGCTGTAATACTCATTCAACAAATTCACAATCCCTCGCGATAGTATCCCTTCATTGGATTTATCAAAAACTTGGGTTACGCTGATGATCTCGATATCCAAGTCTTCAAGTTCTGCCGCATATTTGGTTGCATCCATATTATTACGGGAAAATCGGCTCATGTCATAGACGAGAATTTTATGCCATACTGGTTTTTCTTGGGCATCCTTCAATAGCTTTTGAAATCCTTCCCGTCTATCATTCGTGCCCGTACGGGCTTCATCTATGTACTCTGCCGATACGAAATACCCTCGCCCAAAAGCATATGCCATGATGGTATCACGCTGATACGCTATGGATTGCTCGTCCTGATTGGTAGAGGAATATCGCATATATGCCACCACGTTTTCTCTATCTTGACTCAACTCTTCAAATATATTTTTCATGTTTCAGTTCCTTTCTTTGATGAGTGACCCGTGGGAGTCTTCCCACGGGTCTTTAATTTTAAATTTTTTTCAGCTTTTGCAGGAGTGCTACCAAAGGTTCTGCTGCCCTTTTGGGGGGATGAACCCCCTTCTCTTCCTTGGTTGCTAATTTTATGGAATTCTTACTGGGAAGAGCCTCACGTGTCACCGTTAATATCTGTGTCATCGGTGGCTACCTCGCTTTCAATGGAAATCGATGGTGTGGGGAATTTAAGCATTGCCATAGGAGCATCAGGATCGTCATTGAAGGAAATATCCCCAAAGCTCTTGGAGACATGTCCACCGTATTCAAGATGAAATGTTTCGATTAAGAAATGAACAAGTGCCGAACTATATGCGATCTTCATATCATCGCCCGACAGACTGAACGCCGATGACGACTCGTTAAATGGCGTTGCGCCTAGGACGATAAAGCCATCATTCGCATACGCCGTCACGAAAACCGTATCAATAAGTTTCAATCTTGTCGCCAATGCAGAGGTAAAGGTCACACGCTTTCCGTTCCGTTTGCTACAAACGATGGTAACGGAATATTTACTGCGTCCAGTACGAGCAGACGGTGTGATGGGGGTTGCCTTTTTGCCGCTGATTGCGGCGTTAAAATCGTTACTATAAGTCATTGCTATGACCTCCTTTATTTTTTAATTTTCTTCGAGCAGATTTTTGAGTTGACTGCCCTTTTTCTTGGCATTTTTCTTTTTTGCCGAAGCGGGTGGGGGCGGTTCGGTATCGGAATAGAAGCAAAAGCAAAGCGGCTTGATCTTTCCCGTCTTGTAATTCTTTCGGAAGCGATCCCCAAAATGCTCGATGATATTGCGGCGGTGAAGCTCATGCAAAACATTCGGTGAGGCATCCAAGCCATGATTCAATAGTTCCTTTTCAAATTCGTCCGCCAAGACCCATACACAATTTCGCCCTTTCCATCGATCTTGAAAGCCCTTGGCATTGCTTTGCGAACTGCTGTCAAAACCTGTATGATGCACCTCGGGAAATTCATTCCTATGGCGAGTTACGTATTGTACAAATGCTTCACGGAACTCATCAATCTTGTCAATTCGTGATGCGTTGTGCTCATATACCAACAAAAGGTATTCGATAACCCGCAAACGGTCAACCGACAAGTCCCATGCCACCGCCATCAAATCTATGGTGACCAAAAGCATTGCCAATTTTTTAATGATGCGCTTCTGAATTCCCGTGAATTTTTTAGTAATCCACGATTCTTCATCAAAACCACCTTGCAATGCAATTGCTTTGCGAATCTCATCGAAGCGTGCATCGTATTTCTCACACAGTTCGGAATCGGTTATGGTTTCCAAATAACACATGAATTGTAGCCAAGCCGTTCCATAATTCTGCGAAACAAATCGGCTGATTTTTTCGGGTTGTGACTCGTCTTCGGCGAACCATGAAAAATCGAACTCTACAAGTCGAGCATGCAAGCCACCGTTGCCATTGGTACGGTGGAACATCGAGGTCTCACCTGTGAAAATCACCGCCCCCGACCATGTCTTACGCTTTTTGGGAGTACCATCGGGATTACACCTTCCACCTTCGCGAGATAGAGCAACCGTGTATATTGATTTTGTGAATTCCCACGTAACCGCGCTTGTCTCGTCGAAATAGTTGGGGAAGCCCTCACGACTCGCCAAAGATGCAAAAAAATACTTCTCTGTTCCCGTCAAATTGTCAATGAGCCCATCGCCAGAAGGCTTGCCCCACGCACTCGCCGAAAGCTTCAAGCAGGTTGTTTTACCTGTGCTTGATGCTCCAATGAGTGCCCAAAGCAAGGTCTCGTCGGTGTCCCCTGTCCGCTTCAATCGGGCGGCAATAGGGGCTGATGCCCCCATTGCCATGGGAAGAGCAAGCAGAGGATTTGCCTCCACGGCTTGTTTGACAAAGGCTTGCCATTCGCAGAAAGCCCCCGAAGAAGAAAGCTCTTGATCACCTACATAGGTAGAATCAAGTGTACCGCTAATCTCTTCCTTACCGAAATAATACAGATGTTTGCTAACTTCTTGGAATCCAAGTTTTGTATGGCACAAACTTAATGGTACAGAAGCCTCCTCTTCCAACAATATTTCTGCCAAAGTTGTTTTGTTTACATCTGTAGGA
>JAZORA010000226.1:0-4819 GCA_045656365.1 Eubacteriales bacterium
GAATGCACCGAACACGGCAAGGGACGCTCTCGTGCGGCGGAGCCAACCCTTTTTGAATAGCACACCAGCAAGGAAGCCGATGATACCCATGGCGAACATCTGCCACGGTGTCCACGGTCCTTGCCCGAAGATCATGTTGGAGGTCAGCATAGTCATCGCTCCCACGAGGAAGCCTACCTCACCGCCGAAGGCTACTCCTGCAATAATGGTGAGGGCAAGCACCGGCTTGAACTGCGGAAGCATAAAGAAGAGCCCGCGTCCTGCGATGCCAATGGCGCACAGAGCGGCGATGGTGACAAGCTCGCGCGCCTTTGGCTTTCGTCCTTCAAACACGAGAAGGAAAGGAAGCATACATTCGACCAGAACGAGAACGGCGACCAAATTGTAGTGACGATCTTCCATGTAGAAGATGCCCGCAAAGATGGTCAGCGGTATGAACAAGAGAATGGCAATGGATGCCACGATGGTTCGTTTGCTCAGGTTTCGTTTTTCTTTGGGTGTTTGAACAACAAGCGGAGGCTCACTTCTGCGACCGATGGCGGCAACGAATACTGACATGGCGGCAAACAGGATCAGATATAGGAATAACTGTTCCTTACCCTCTGCCGTGATACCCGACGAATTGATGATCGCAGAAAGGTCGGTAATTGAGGTGGCGTAAAGGAATATCCCGAGAGCCACCAACGCCGACACAAGTGCGATCAGTTTTCTCCAAATCGGAAGTGCTTTGGGTTTATAATTCACGCTTCGCGGTGCGGGCTTGGGCAAGGGGATAATTTCTTCATCGGTTTCTTCGGCTTGCTCTATCTCCCCACCGCAAGCGGAAATGACGTCCGCAACGGTTACGGCTTTGGGTATCAAATGCCGTGCCATACGGTTGGCGGGGGTGGTGTAAAAGCTATTGCCCGAGAAGAACTCGGCAGGCGTACCCTCGGCTACGATGTGTCCGTCAAAGAACATACCGGAGCGGTGGGCGTACTCGGCGCAGAAGGTCACATCGTGGCTGACCATCAGAATGGTCACGCCCTGCGCGGTCAGCTTGCGCAAGATTGCGGCAAAACTGACCTTGAACTCCGCGTCAAAGCCCTTGGTTGGCTCGTCGAGGAGCAGAATGTCGGGTGCGGTCAAAAGCACCTTGGCAAGCGCGGTGCGCTGCTGCTCACCGCCCGAAATATCGTAGGGGTGGCGGTCAAGGAAGGCGGTCAGCTCGCAGAGCTTCACCACTCGTGCGACTTGCTCGTCCTTTTCCTCTTTGCTGTATTTCATACTACGGAACACCTCGTACAGATCCTCGCGCACGGTACGTTTGACAAAAAGAGCCTGCGGATTCTGCGGTAGGTGTCCGATCTTACCGTTCAGCGTGACTGTTCCTCGATAAGCAGATTTCAGTCCCGAAATGAGCTTCAGCGTAGTCGTCTTTCCCGCGCCGTTACCGCCGAGGATGGCGTAAAACTCACCCCTCTTGAGTGTCAGCGAAAATCCCTTTACCACGTCGGGCAAGTCCTTTTCATACCGAAACCAAAGCTCGTCCGCATTTATGGCAATCTCCTCGCCATAGGTGCGCTCTTCTTTTTCTGTAAGAGATATAAGCGGCGCTTCGCCATTTCGTGCCGTTAAAAATTCACTTCCGTCACGGACGGTCAAAGGACAAGGAAGCCCGGTTTTCACACCTGCCCATACGCGCATAGCGGTGGGCATTGCGAGGAACATTCCGCTATCCTTTTCTTTCAGCGCAAGTCCCACCTTTTCGGGAACATCGTCGCAAATAATGCGTCCTTTTTCCATCACGATGACTCGCGTGGCAAACGGGAATGCTTCCTCCAGGCGATGCTCGGTGAGGATGACCGTAATACCAAGCTCGCGGTTGATCTTGCCGAGAAGCGCTAAAAAGTCGGATGCGGCAATGGGATCAAGCTGGGATGTAGGCTCGTCCAGCACCAAGATCTGCGGATTCATCGCCATAACCGATGCAAGGCTTAAAAGCTGCTTCTGACCGCCCGAAAGCTCGGTCACGTTCTTGTAAAACCAATTTTCAATGCCAAAAAATGCGGCAACCTCGGCAACACGTCTGCGAATGGTGGGCGTATCGAAGCCAAGGCTTTCCAGACCGAAGGCAAGCTCGTGCCAAACCTTGTCTGTCACCACTTGATTTTCGGGAGATTGCATGACAAAGCCGATCTGTTGTGACTGTGTTCTGTCATCCACCGTATCCAGCGGTACACCGCCGTACAGAATCTCTCCCTCGTGTCTTCCGTGAGGGGTGAGGCAGTTCTTTAAGTGTCGGAGCAACGTGGACTTTCCGCATCCCGAAGGGCCGCAAAGGATCAAAAACTCTCCTTGATGTACGGAAAAGGAGATATTCGCCAAGGCTTTTTCTTCTACCTCGGGATAGGAAAAGCTCACATTTTTGAATAGATAGTTTTCCATTTTCTCTCCTCCGTAAAATTCAGCACCACGGGAGTGATGCAAAGTCCGAAATAAACCGTGTAAAACGGTATGGTCGTCAAATCTAACGCGGCGTAGCGGATGCTTGGAAAATAGCGGAAGCCAAATGCAGAGAGCATGACGCCTGCCGTGAGAAAGAGTCCGCAAAATCCGAGCCAAATCAGTGCGTATTTGTCGCGGTCATCCATGCGGTAAATTGAGAATGCCGTTCTTCCTTTCAGCCCATAACCACGACTTTTCATACTGTCTGCCGTTTCAATGGCGTTTTCAAGCGCCCATGTGATCATAATCGAGAGAATGACTACCGCTGTTTTGAATCTCTGCCAAAGGCTACCCGTGGAGATATCGCGCCCGATACATCTCTGTGCTTCAACCACAACCTCGGTCTGCTTTTTGAACTTCGGCACGAAGCGGAGCGACATACTCAGCACAAGAGAAAGTGCGGGAATTACTCTGCCAAACAGGTAGATGAACTTGTCCGAGGTCATTACGCGAGAGAATGCTGAGAACCACAAAAGCACAGTAACGAGCATAATGCCCGCGCCGATACCGTAGAGGATACTTTCAAGTGTCAAAGGGTTTCCACTACTGAAATAATACAGAATGGTCACACCCTCGTGGCTGAATGCAGGGTTGATAAAGGCGGTCAAGAGTACCATGGGCAAACAGAAGTTTAAGAGGAACATCACACTCTTTTGGCCCTCTACGCTCACCGCATAGGTAATGGCGCACGCAAGTGCAATGATCTGTGCCACGGGATGTGTCAGTAACATCGAAAATGCGATTACCAACGTAAAATACAAAAGATTTACGGTGGGATGGTAATTATAAAAGCTATCCTTCATCATCCCATCCAATCGCAACCAATGTCTTTCCCGAGGTCGTTGCAGGTATATCTCCACTCAACCACCTCACCGTCGGCAAGCTGATAACGGGAGCATCCGTAGTTGGGATACCAACCATCCACGCGGTACATCCAACCCGAAAGTGCGCCGCAATCGAATTCGTATAGGTTATGGATGCCCTCGATATACGCGCTGTTATATACGGGTGTAAAGGAAAATTCAAGGTGGATATGATATTCCTTGCAGACCCTTTGAAGCACGTCAAACACCGACTCACCCTCGTAGAAGGTCACGGTGGTAGGCGGCAATATTACGCCGTTTGACGGCACAAGCTCCAGCTTATCGGAATCAAGATTTTCAAGATTGTTGAGGATCGTCGAGCATTCGATGGAGAAGGTGCAAGTATACGCCTTGCCCTTGTTGATCTCTTGATTTTCGGGTTCAACGGGCAGAGGCTTTCCCTCGGGTATGGGGTCGGTCAGATATTTGTCCTGATCGATGGCGCTTCCGTCGGAATTCGGACGGTGATGATCGGTTGTTGTTTCATTTTCTTCATTCGGGCGAATAACACATTCTCCCACGGCACGGTTTACCGAAATGTTCAGAATACTCGTTTTACTTCCGGTAATGGATACCGAGAAAACGGCGGTATCATCCTTGTAAGCAGTTGCACCGAGCGCCATCCATTTCTCGTTCAGATGGATCGAGAGCAATGCGGGAAAACCAAAATCGGACTTTTCCCCGAAGACGACCTTGATGCCGCTCTCTACCTTTTCAAGAGAAACCGAAAGGTTTACGTTACGCACATCGGTGATATCACTTCCGAAGACCGTCCATTCATAGTCCCATTCTCCCGACGTTCCCGTAAAGGTGGCAATGGCATTTTCATCCTTGATCTGCGAAAGCATTTCTTTTTCGATGATGCCGTTTTCGGGAATGGCAACGGGCTTTTGTAGATCGACCTTGGCGTAATTACCACTACAAGCGCAAAGTGAGAGAAGAAGCAAAAAAATTATTAACATTGATATCAATCGTTTCATTTTCATTCTCCTATCACGATCTTACCGTTTTTCACGGTCAATGTGTTTGTTGTCATAGCAAGGCTCTGCGTTTCGTCAGAGGCGGCAAACACGGCATCCTCTACGATAAGGTCGCACACGTCGCCTGCGCGGACACTTCCGCGAAGTCTGAATTTCAGACGAAGCACGACGTTGTTGTCTTCTGCGAGTAATTCTTTCGAAAAGGCGTTTTTGCCACCCGTCATATCGAGATACATCACGTTGATCTTTCCCGATTCGTTGCAAGCGGCGGTGTTATAGCTCCACTCGGGAAGCGTCTGCCCCGAGGAATTGTCACTTTTAATAAATACGTTTCCTTCTTCCACGCCGAGAAATTCCAGGCGGGAGGCATCAAATGCAATGCTCATACTTGCGGCAGGATAGATCGCATCGCCAAAAGAAGAAATCGTCACGTCCAGCACGAAGGTATCCGTGTTGGATACGCTTAATTTTTGCGGTGTTTCGACGGTT
>JAZORA010000227.1:0-7973 GCA_045656365.1 Eubacteriales bacterium
CATCAGCATTTTTTCAACCGTTTCGAATACCAGCTTACGATCCCCTTCGGAAAGAATGGCATATACAGTGTAGTTGCCAAATCGTCGCACCTCAGCTTCTTGGAGCTTTGGCAGCTCTTCGGGGGCATAGCTCCCGATAAACGCTTGCTTTTCTTCCCGAAGTCCGGACAGATAGGCTTCCGTCAGGCGGAAAACCTCTTCCTCACTTGCTCCGTCGGGACTGTGGAAGATTCCCACCTCGTTAATGTCCTCGCTCATGACCGAATAGCGCAGACAATGATCGTCGGGAAGCGTCGTGTCCTCAAAATAATAGCGAATATGATCGCCGCCGAAGGTCTCGTAGCCGAAGTTTACGGGAATCTGATCCTCCACAGCGTCCATGATCTCGGCACAGGAAAGATTGTCTGAGTAAGAGACCTCCTTTTTGCAGGAAGACAAAACGGGGATCGCCAGCGTGAGGAGCAGTACCGCCAGCGCGGTGAGTCGGATTGCTTGTTTCATAGACTACCTCCTTAAGAATATCCGTGGGTGCGGATATAGTTTAAAATTTCCACATAGGCTTGCCGTGTCAGGTGATGTCCGTCGCCCACCTGATAATCTGAGCGCAACCGTCCATCCTCGTCCTTGAGAATCTCCGCCGTGTTAAGATAGCGAAGATCCATTTCCTCGGCAAGCGAAAGGGTCCAGCCGTTCAGACGGTCAATGGATTCGTTCAGCTCGTCGAGTGTGATGGAATAGGCGCTCATATCCATGTTCGACGCCACGGGAAACGAGGATTGAAGAATGATTTTCGTTTTTGGGGAAACCGCCAGAACCGATTCAATGAGGGCGCGATACGAGGACTTGTACGCCGCCTCTCCGCGCTTGATATGCCCAACGGCGCCGTTGAGCCCGAAGGTCAGAACCAGATATTCGGGCTGCTTACGCGCCGCCGCCTCGCGGACGGTCAGTGCTTCTCCCGTGTCCGGATAGCGGATTTTTAGGGTGGTAATGGTGGAATCGAGAAGACAGGTTCCGCTGTCGGGCGCCCAGACCTGCTTCGTGTTGCTTCCGTCCTTCAGGACTCCACGGCTTTTTAAGTGATAGGTGGTAGATTCACCGAAAAAAATAAAACTGTCAAGGTAATCCTCTCCCCGATCCTCGGTCGCCAAAAGGACGGCGGAGGAGGGCGTCGGCTCGGACTTCTGCGGCTCCTCGGTGATCTCCAGTGCCGTAGGGACGGAATCCCGCGCACAGGAGGTGAAGAGAAGAGCAAGAAGAAGGAGCATACCGATTGACAGTTTATATGGTAATTTTTTGTTGGACATAGTGGCTGACCTTTCCGAAAACTCGGATCAGGTACGCTTTATTTTTTATAGCGATTCTCGTAGGGCGCTTCCTGTTCGGCATTGGCGCGGAATCGAGCCTTGAAAAACGCGGTGATACCAACGATCAAAAAATATACGATGGCGTAGGCAAAGAGACCAATGAACACCTGAGCGGCGGTCATGCCTGCGGGCAGAAGGAAGCAAAGATAGAAGGAGATCGCCGTGATGCCAAAATGAAGCACCAAGCGAAGAGCGCCCGCCATCGACTTGGATCGGTAAAGGAGCCAAGCGATCGCTGCCAGAATCGAGAACAGGAAATTGAAGAGCAGCTGCTCTGCCGAAAGCAGGATTTCGTCCTCGGTCACGTTTACGATCATTACGAGAAGCGTATAGATTGCCGTAATGACGGTAAAATAGATCGACGCGGTCGTCAGTATTTTTTTTGTCAGCGTTTTTATATTCATAAGCGTAGGGTGATCCTTTCGATAGTATTCTCCTACACTATACCATATATGCGTTTTTTTTTCAAGAATAAATCCAAAGATTTCTGTAAATTTTTATTGGGCGGAGATTTATATATTGTTGAGCATGATCTCCACCAGCTCGTCAAAGGCGTGGGAAAGCTCGGTGCGTAGGCGACCCGTCAGAATAATCATTTGCGCGGCAGAGCGGGGGAGCACGCCCGAATGAAGCTTTCCGAGCATGGAGGTGTGGGCTTCCCGACCCTCCCGCAGCAGCGAACGGAAGCCTTGGGTGTCGGGGTTTTCGCCCGGCTTGCGGATGCGGCGGAGCATGGAGATCGATTCCTTAAGGAGATGGGCGAGCTGAATGCAGATCAGTCCCTCCTCGTTGGTTTTGCTGCTTCCAAAGGCTCCGTGATGCAAAAGCTCGCTTGCCTGATCCATCACACGGGAGAGGGCGTGGGCACAGGCGGCAATGTTTTCCCGCTCAAGGGGAGGGAGAAAATCGGAAAACAGGGCGTCCTCCAATTCGCAGATCAAACGGTCCAAGGATTTTCTGAGTGTGGGAAGCTCCTGGCGTTCCTTTTGCGTGGAGCTTCCGCAAGAGAGTGTGACTGCCGATTCGACCAGTACGGAGAGCTCCTCCAGCGTTTTAAAATAATTGTATTTAACCATAAATTCACGCCTTTCCTGAAAACTTTTTAGTGGGCAAGGTGAGTGATGAGAAAGGAAAGAAAAAAGCCGATGATCCCACAAAAGGGGAAGGTCAGCATCCAAGCCGCCAGAATTTGCCCCGCAATGCGAAGATCCACGCCTCCTTTTTTGCAAAAGCCGGTTCCCATCATGGCACACGCCTTGGAATGGGTGGTGCTGGCGGGAATGCCAAAGAAGGAGCAGACGGTCAGTACCATGGAAGAGGCAGTATCCGAGGCGCTTCCGCCCGCGGCATCCAGATCGGTCATGTCACAGCCGACCTTTTTGATGATCTTTGAGCCGCCAAGCATGGTTCCCAGCGTCATGACGGCGGCGCAGATCAGGACGACGAAAATGGGGATTTCATCGGTGCTTGGTTGCTCGGCATAGTAAAGAGACAATCCCAGCATGTAGACCCCCATGAATTTTTGGGAATCCTGTGCGCCGTGCAGAAGCGCGGATGAGGCAGCGCTGAACCGTTGTGCACGCATGAAATGCTTGATGATGTGCCGCCTTGAAAACTGGGAAAGAAGTCGAGTCAGAAGCTGATAAAGTAAGAAGCCGAGAAGAAACGGGGGAATGGTGGTTGCCAGAAGCCCGATGAGAACCGACCGCCATTCCTCGGGATTGATGGCGTCAAAGCTCATTCTTCTGGCGAGTGCCGCCCCCGTAATACCCGAGATGAGCGCATGGCTTTCGCTGGTGGGAAGACCGAAGCGCCAAGCGATCATCGCCCATAGTACCACGGCACAAAGTCCCGCGCAGAGAGCCGAAAGCGCCCCCTCTGAATCTGTCCCGAAATCCACGATCCCATATAAGGTCTGTGCGACGCTGGAATTGATCAACGCCATGCCCACCGCACCTACGAAATTGCAGAGCGCCGCAAGAAGCAGGGCGCTGGTGGGAGAGAGGGCACGGGTGGAAATACATCCCGCGATGGCGTTGGGCGCATCGGTCCAGCCGTTGACCAGAATGACCATAAGGATCAATACGGTAAACAAGACGAGCATGACTACCTCCAAGGAATTGGGCAAGCTGCCTTTTGGAAGCTTTACTATGTTATCCTTATGAGGTGGTGCCCGGTTTCATTCCAAAGGACAGGTTGAAAAATCTCGTGGCGATAGAGAAGAATGAGGACAAGATTTTGAAAAATACGGCACGGGAATTTATAAAAGCCGTTGTGCAATTCAAAAAAATATGTTATAATAATATATAACAATAGGAAAAAATCAGGAAGATAAGGAAATAAAAATGGAACTGGATTTGAAGGGAAGAGTGGCGTGGCTGAGACAAGAACTGACCTATCACTCGGAGCGTTATTACGTATACGACGCGCCCGAGATCTCGGACTACGACTACGACATGATGTTCGCTGAGCTAAAGAAACTGGAGGAAGAGCATCCTGAGCTGTATGATCCCGCATCCCCCACCCAGAGAGTGGGCGGCAAGGCGCTGGATAAATTCAGTAAGGTGACCCATACGGCAAGAATGGATTCTCTCGCCGACGTGTTTTCCTTTGAGGAGGTAGAGGAGTTTTTGGCGCGCATGAGAGAGCTTGTCCCCGTGCCTGCCTATTCGGTAGAACCTAAAATTGACGGACTTTCGGTGTCTCTCGTTTACGAGAAGGGCGTGTTCGTGCAGGGCGCGACCCGTGGCGACGGCGTGACGGGTGAGGACGTGACCCAAAACCTGAAAACGGTCTTTTCTATTCCCCTGACACTCCCCGAGCCCTTGGATCTGAACGTGCGCGGAGAGGTCTATATGCCTCGGGCGGTCTTTGAGAAGATCAACGAAAAACGCGAGGCAGAGGGACGCGCCCTGATGGCGAATCCCAGAAACGCGGCGGCAGGGTCTCTGCGACAGCTTGACCCGAAGATTACCGCGGAGCGGAAGCTTGATATTTTTGTGTTTAATTTTCAAGGGGGCAGTCTTTATGCGGACGGACACGCTCCCAAAACCCATACCGAGACACTTTCTCGTCTTGCGGAGCTTGGATTCAAGGTTTTGCCCATGCGCCTGACGACCGATTCCTCGTCAGAGGTTCTCCATCACATTGAGGAGATTGGAAAAGCCAGAGACGAGCTGCTTTACGACATCGACGGCGTGGTGATCAAGGTGGATTCTCTCGCGGATCGCAGACGGATCGGAGAGGGAAGCAGTACGCCCCGTTGGGCGGTTGCCTATAAATTTCCACCCGAGGAAAAGGAGACGATCCTGGAGGATATCACGGTAGCGGTAGGAAGAACGGGCGTTCTGACACCCACCGCCGTTCTGTCACCCGTTCGCTTGGCGGGAACGACGGTCAGTCGCGCAACCCTTCATAATTTGGATTTTATCGAGCAGAAGGGCGTCATGCTTGGTGACGTGGTGATCGTGCGAAAGGCGGGAGATATCATTCCCGAGGTGGTTTCGTCGGTGACGGCAAAGAGAACGGGCACGGAACGTCCCTTCTATATGCCTACCCATTGTCCCTCCTGCGGCGAGCCCGTATTCCGTGACGAGGGCGAGGCGGCGGTGCGCTGTACCAATAGCGCGTGTCCCGCGCAGCTTTCCCGCAGCATCGAGCATTTTGCCTCCAAGGGGGCAATGAACATTGACGGCTTGGGCCCCCAGATCGTGGAGCTGCTTTTGAAGAATCAGCTGATCCGCGATGCGGCAGACCTCTATTCGCTCCGCAAAGAGGATATCGCTCCCCTTGAGCGAATGGGAGAAAAATCTGCCGCAAACCTGATCGATGCCATCGAGAGCTCTAAGTCGGCAGGTCTTGAGCGATTGATCTACGCGCTCGGTATTCGCAACATTGGCGAGGTGGCGGCACTTTCGCTGGCAGAACGCTTTGGCAGCCTTGACGCCTTGATGGCGGCAGATGCCGAGACCCTCTGCGGTATTGCGGATATTGGACCGATTACCGCCGATTGCGTGGTGGATTTCTTTGCTCACGAGAGCAATCGAGCACTCTGCCAACGCCTCGGCGAGGCAGGTGTTCTGACCCTCGCGGTTGCCGCTCCCAGAGAGAATCTTCTGGAAGGATTGACCTTCGTGCTGACGGGTACGCTTCCCACCATGTCCCGAGACGAGGCGTCGGAGATGATCCGCGCCAAGGGCGGAAAGGTCAGCGGTAGTGTTTCCAAAAAGACCTCCTACGTGGTGGCGGGTGAGGCGGCAGGCTCTAAGCTGACCAAGGCTCGCGACTTAGGCGTGGCGGTCATCTCCGAGGAAGAGCTTCTCAAGATGCTTGAGGGAAACACTTGATCAATCAAGCCCCGTATATTCCAGAATCCCCTGATAAATTCCCTCGGCGAACAGATCGGGACGGTTGTTCATCAGGGCGGCATCCGACGGATTGGTAATAAACCCAAGCTCCACGAGAACCGCGGGCATGGCGGTTCGACGGAGAACGTAGAGCCCAGACCGTACCTTCATGCCTCGATTGCGAAGCCCCGTGGTACGGTTGAGCCAGTAGAGGATATCCTCCCCCAGTGAAAAGGCGCGGGATGGCTCGGAAAAGGCGAATGCCTCGCTCCCCGTGGCGGCAGAAACACTCGACGCATTGGTGTGCAAACTGATAAAATAATCCGCCCCCCATGCGTTGGCGTCCTCAACACGCAGACGGAGACTTGAGGAGTTGGATGAGCCGATCTGCGTGTCGGCGGTGGGACGAGACAAGCGAACGTCAAAATTGCCGTTTGCCCGAAGGAGATCTGCAAGCTGAATGCCGATCTCGAATACAATGTCTTGCTCCCGCAGTCCGTTTCCCTCCGCTCCTGCGTTGGGATTTAGGGGGTTGTGCCCCTGATCAATATAAATTTTAATTGCCATAGCGGTTCCTTTCTTGCACAGTTTCTCTAAGAAAAGGATATTCCGCGGGAGTTCTCGGTGTGCGTGAGAACCCTTTCGGCAACCGAACAATATACTGTGGAATGGAAAAATCTATGACGAATCTGACGAATCGCGACGAAACGAAAAACAAAATAGAAAAAGGGATGCTCTATCTTGTGGCGACGCCAATCGGCAACCTTGCCGACCTGAGCGAACGTGCCATCAAGGTTCTCTCTGAGGTGGATTTTATCGCCGCCGAGGATACGAGAAATTCTCTGCGCCTATTGACCCATTTCGGTATTTCCAAGCCCATGGTCTCCTATCATGAGCATAATCGCAGAGAGCGGGGCGCGGAGATCGCCGACCGCCTTGCATCGGGGGAGGCGTGTGCGCTCATCACCGATGCGGGAACGCCTGCCATTTCCGATCCGGGCGAGGATCTGGTGGCGCTGTGTGCCGAACGGGGGATCCCCGTTACCTCAATCCCCGGTGCTTGCGCGATGATCACGGCACTGACCCTGTCGGGGCTTCCGACGGCTCGATTTGTGTTCGAGGGCTTTTTGCCCGTGGTCAAAAAAGAGAGAAGGGAACGCCTTGAGGAGCTTGGGGGAGAAACGAGAACCTTTATTTTGCATGAAGCCCCACACAAGCTTCGCACTACGCTTTCGGATCTTGCAAATGTCCTCGGTGGGGAGCGGCGGATCGCTCTTTGCAGAGAGCTGACCAAGCTGAACGAGGACGTTCACCGTACCACGCTTGCAGAGGCAATCGCGCACTATGAAATAAAAGAGCCCAGAGGCGAATACGTACTGGTCATCGAGGGCGGAAGCAAAAAGGCGAAGAACACCACGGAGGCATCCTTTTCCTCGGTGGAGGAGGCGGTGTCATACTACCTTCAGACGGGAATGAGCCGAAACGACGCCATCAAGGCGGCGGCAAAGGCGCTGGGACTTAGCCGAAATGAAGTTTACGATCGAATGATCCGTTCCTGAGAATTGGCTCAAAAATTTGTTAAAAACCACGAAATTGTCGGTGCAAAGTCGGTTACTTTCTACATTTTTCTTGGCAAAATATCTTGATTTTTTCATTTGAATATGCTATGATATTGTGTATAGATTTACATTTTTACGAAAGGACTATATAAACATGGAAAAGATGAGAGTTGGCGTGGTTGGCGCTACGGGTATGGTTGGTCAGAGATTTTTGACCCTTCTTGAGGATCACCCCTATTTTGAGGTGGTAGCTCTGGCTGCATCCAGCCGTTCGGCAGGTAAGACCTACGAGGAGGCGGTTGGCGCTCGTTGGAAGATGAAGACGCCCATGCCCGAGCAGTATAAAAAGATGATGGTTCTTGATGCGGCAAACATCGAGGAAATGGGAAAGCTTTGCAGCTTCGTTTTCTGCGCCGTTGATATGAAAAAGGACGAGATCCGTGCGCTGGAAGAAGCGTACGCAAAGGCAGAGATTCCCGTGGTATCCAATAACTCGGCGCATCGTTGGACGCCCGACGTTCCCATGGTCATT
Organism: Eubacteriales bacterium; assembly: GCA_045656365.1. Lineage (GTDB taxonomy): Bacteria > Bacillota > Clostridia > Oscillospirales > CAG-272 > HGM12713. Next base: position 7,805 of record JAZORA010000227.1, read on the forward strand.
CCGGAGATCAACGACGAGCATCTTGAGGTCATTGCCGCCCAGAGAAAGCGTCTTGGCACCAAGCGCGGCTTTATCGCTGTCAAGTCCAACTGCTCTCTGCAGTCCTACATCCCCGCCCTGCACCCCCTGAAGGAGAAGTACGGCATCGAGAAAGCTCTGGTGTGCACCT
>JAZORA010000228.1:0-2353 GCA_045656365.1 Eubacteriales bacterium
AAGGAGCGGGAACTCGGTCACCCACAAGAACTTAAAGTCCATGGGGTCGAGGATGCCCATTCTCTTCGCACACTCGCAACGGAGCGCACCCAGAGAGTCAAATACCACTTTATTCTTGTCGGCAACGATCAGAATCAGGTCTCCTGCCTCTGCCGCCATGGTCTTCTTAATGGCTTCGTTCTCCTCTTCGGTCAAGAACTTGGCGTAAGAGGAAGAAATTTCTCCGCTCTCTGCCCACTTGAGCCAAGCCAGTCCCTTTGCCTTATAGGATTTTACAAACTCGGTCAGGCTGTCGATCTCCTTACGGGAGAACTTGGCGCCGCCCTTCACGTTGATACCGCGAACCGATCCGCCGTTTTCAACCGCACCCGCAAAAACCTTGAAGCCGCAATTTTTTACGTCCTCGGAAAGGTCGGTCAGCTCAAAGCCAAAGCGAATGTCGGGCTTGTCCGAGCCAAAGCGAGCCATCGCCTCGGCGTAAGGCATACGGATAAAGTCCTCGGTCAGCTCCTTGCCCATGTACTCCTTCATAAGTCTCTTTATGAAGCCCTCATGCATCTTCATGACATCGTCTGCGGTCACAAAGGACATTTCGGTATCGATCTGAGTAAACTCAGGCTGGCGATCCGCTCTCAGGTCCTCGTCACGGTAGCAACGCGCGATCTGGAAATAACGGTCAAAGCCGGACACCATCAGAAGCTGCTTATAGAGCTGGGGAGACTGAGGCAGGGCGTAAAACTTTCCGGGATGTACGCGAGAAGGTACCAGATAGTCTCTTGCTCCCTCGGGCGTAGGCTTACAGAGGTTCGGGGTCTCGATGTCGATAAACCCGTTCTCCGCATAGTAATCCCGCGTGATCTTGGAAATGATCGAGCGCGCGATAATATTTCTCTGCATATCGGGACGGCGCAGGTCAAGATAGCGGTGCTTCAGGCGAAGCTCGGCATTGACGCGGCTATCCTCTACGATCTCGAAGGGAGGGGTCTGGGCTGCCGTAAGGACGGTAAACTCATCCACGGCGATCTCGATCTCTCCCGTGGGAAGGTTGGGGTTCACTGCCCCCTCTCCTCTTCTTCTGACCACGCCCTTGGCGCACAGAACGAACTCTGCGCGTACGCCGAAGGCGGTATTGAAAATTTCACGGTCGGTTGCGTCGTCAAAGGCAAGCTGCACGATACCCGTACGGTCACGAAGATCAATAAAGATCAGCGCGCCAAGGTCTCTCTGCTTCTGCGCCCAACCCATGACGCAAACTCTCTCGCCAACCTCACCTGCGGTAAGCGTACCGCAATAGTGAGTGCGCTTATCGGTTTCTTTTAATAACTGTGCCATCTTTCTATATCCTTTCTTTGCTTCCGTCAATCAATCACGTTTCCGTTGCGATCAAACAGAGGAAGCTTTTCCAAATAGATCAGATCCTCTCGATTCTGAGCGTCGCCCTCGGCAAGAATGGTCATTTTTCCGCAAATCACGCCGCCCGTCTGCTCCACCAATGCCTCGATTGCCCGTAAAGATTCGCCCGTAGAGATCACGTCGTCTACAATGAGAATTCTCTTTCCCTTCATCAGCGCCGCATCGGCAGTATCCAAAAACAGGCTTTGCTCCTTCTCGGTGGTGATGGAATGAAGCTTTGCCTCAAATACGCCCGTCATATAGAGCTTCGGCACCTTCCGCGCCAAAAAATACTTTTGATTGCCCGCAAGTCTTGCCATTTCGTGTACCAGCGGAATTCCCTTTGCCTCGGCAGAGATCAGGTAATCGTACTCAGGGGCTCTTCGCAGAAGCTCCTCGGCGCACGCCGTGGTTAGCTCGGGATCACCAAAAATAACGAACGCACCGATCATCAAATCATCGCTGATGGGACAAAGCGGCAGGTCTCGATCGAGTCCCGCGATATTCATCGTATAATACATTTGTGACATATCATTCACTCCGTTTCTATGTAAGATCGCGCGCAGAATCGCTTCAAGCACGCATAACACCTCACTTTAATATTATACACGATTATTTAAAAATGTCAATCATAAGCCCGACATTTTCCGAAAAACTTTTTCTTCTCCTGTTTTTTACAAAGTTTTGAAAGGATCATACCACGAAAAAATTTCGTTTTTTCTTGACAACAATTGTTCCAAATGATATAATAAAGTGATATATTATGTTTTGATTACAAATCAAGAAAGGCAAGGCACCCTTATGCAATGGACCTCTTTAAACGACCTGCGTGAAAAGTATCTTTCCTTTTTCGAGTCGAAGGGTCACCTCCGTCTCCCCTCCTTTCCGCTGGTTCCCATCAACGACAAATCTCTGCTTCTGATCAACTCGGGCATGGCGCCCATGAAGAAATACTTCACGG
>JAZORA010000229.1:0-8629 GCA_045656365.1 Eubacteriales bacterium
CTACAACGTAGAACACGCCACAGAGAATATCGTCATAGAAACGCCTGTTGGGGGGCAGACCTATAAGCTTTCCTTCCTCGTTGCAAAGGATGCTGGCGTTGTCTTCCAAATAGACGAACTCAATGAGCCCTTGATCGGGAGCTCCAATGGAGACCGCCTTTTGCAGATGATCGAGATCGTTGATCAGATTGGCGATGATAGGCTCCTTCATTGGCTCGACCTTTACGACTGTGATTTCCTTTTCTTTCATTGTGTTTCTCCTTTAAAAATAAATTGACCGATAACAGCCTCAACTGTTATCGGTCTTATTTATTATATATATTTGAAACTCACCACTCTTCGTCTGTCAAGAACCTTGAAAACATGGTGTTCAGATTGGCTTCTGCCACGTCCATTTCGTCAAATTCCTCCACGTTCCAAAAGCGCAAGGCATACTTTGCCATCTGTTCGTCGGTCAGCGAGACGGGAAAACCTTTCTCATCGGTTGCAACGATGAACATCGTACCTACAATGATGTCGTCGCCGATGCGTCGGTTGGCTTGAAGATCTGCCAAAAATCGGTCTTTGTTGAAGATGGCATAGATCTGCTTTTCCAATTTCTTGGCTTCTACGCCACCGTGCTTGATTTTGTCCGCCTTTACTCCCATCCGAAAGGCTTTCTTCGTAGGTTCAAGGGAACAGATCTTCGGATGCTCCATCGGTTCGATGACCAAGGCGCGAATCTTTGCTTTCTTCATGGTTGCCACCTCTCAATCCAAGGAAGTACGCTGACTCTTACCGTTTGACAGCAAAGCTTCCAATGCCGCCCTCTCCACGTAGATGCGATTGCCTATCATCTTGACGTACAAATGCTCCTTGACAAGCTCGCGGATTTTCTTTTTACTGATCGGAAGATACTCCCTTTGGATGTCACTCACGGTCAAATATTTTCGTTCTGTGTTCGTTGTCATTTTTCTCTCCTTTTGTGTGCTTTTATTGATTTGTTGGTAATGTTGGAGAGATTATGACACGTGAAAAATACGCCGAAAATACGTGAATGAATACGTCACAAAGCCTTGTGGAATAAGGGATTCAACGGGAATACGTGGTTTTCACAAAACAAACCTTGGGTTAAAAAAGGAAAATCGTACACCAACCATTCTCCGTCGATATTTCCCATTACAACTTCAAATTCATCTGTACCTTCCTTGTCTTTGAACAAACCGCCTCCTTTGTGCCCAATTTCAAGTACAATTTTTACTAACTCTTCATCTCCTTCATATGCGTAATATTCTGGAGTATACTCGAAAGAGTCAATAACACTTATCTCGTACGTCCATAGCTTGCCGTACTTATCCTTATATGTTTCAATCAAACTATCAAGCTTTTTATCAAAAGCGTTTATAAACAATTTTTTCGTCTCATATTCTGACATAGCGATCAAGTCATCGCACATAAGCTCAGCACATTTTTCTGCATCACCGTCAAGCATATTTTGGAGAAATTCTCCCGCTACCGCTTCCGCATCATTTCGAACCTCGCTATTGTTAAAAGGGAGCTTATCCAAAAAGACAACAAGAAGCAAGACGACCACTAAAGCAATGATTATTATTCTTTTATGTTTTATAATTGCTTCCATTGTTTCACTCCTATGTATCACCGCTTTTCTTAGATAGCAAGAAAATTATAAGTGCCACAATGGCAACAATTATAATTATCTTCAAAGTCATTTCAAGCAAAAATGCAATTATGCTTGCGAGAACAAATCCAATTAAAAGGGAAATTATGATGAGAATACCGATAGATACTGGCGAAGAAACAAACCAACACTCGCTCATTATCCACACAAAAATTATAAACGCCAATATTATAGTTAGTATAGCTGTCATTAAACACCTTACTTTTTGTCAACATTGGTGTTTTTTGTTTTGCTTATAGCGTTTTCTTTTGCTGTTTCACTATACTTCTTTTGAAACTCTTTGTACGGACACACGATGAGCGGATGCACTACCGTGCCATTAACTGTTATACATTTCCATCTTTTCTTTATGTTGAAATAGTATATTTGATATATTATACCAATCAATATAGGCAAAGCATCTATCAAAGTAAACTCTTCAACCGAGGCACCATATATCCATCCAAAGGCAATAAAAGCTATTCCTAACAACTTGAAAATCCAAGCGGAAATTGTTGTTTTTGACATTAGGTGATATATCCTTGCTCTTTTTACATTAGCAGGGTTACAATTTGCAATCGCAGTAAGATATTTCTCAGAATCTGCTGTACGAGCCTTGGTTTTTACGAATTTTTTGCCTTCTTCAACGGCTTTAACAGAAAGAATGTTTATTTGTTTTAGATAATTGTCAAAAATCTCTCCGTCTTCTTTTTTCCATATATCCTCTATTCTACCTTGAAGTTTTTCAAAATATGGTTTTTTGTTGTTGTCAAGGGCATCATAGTTAGCAAGTTGCACTTTTAACTCATTACACCTTTCTTCGGAGGCAGTATCATAACCCAAAGTAAGTCTATCAAGACAATCTTTTTCAATTTCGTCAATTAGTCTGTTGTGTTCGACACCCCAATCAAGCATGGTGCTCTTGATCTTGATTTTTATGCGAACTGCTAATTCCTCGTTGCATTTTGCTGTATCGGTATACTCTTTGCTTAAAACAAAATAGATATCATCTTCAAGAGACACATCATAATTTTTAGATATATCAACAAGATTGCGGCGTTCATTGGGATATTCAGCAAATATATATGAATAAACCTCTTGATTCCAAGGGCACTTTTTGAACGCTTCTATCAGTAATTCCTCACGCTTGTCGGTAACACTTTTGGCATTCTCCAAATATGCGGTAGATGCTTCGCGATCAAAATATGCCTCTATAGTGTTGGGCTTTTTTTCATTGACAAACTCTTGATACTTTGTTATTGTTTCAACAATGCTCTTCTTTAGCGCTTCCCATAAAGGGTCACATAAATCATCATATAGTTTTGCTTTCCTTCTATCTGCCTCATCACGAGATTTTGAATTACCGCTCGACTTTGCAATCCCGTGTGCCGCATTTGAAGCCGCATTTTTTATGGAATCTCCTATACCGAAGCTTATTTGTCCCGCACGACGCAATTCTTCATTATATTCTCTTTCCTCAAGTTCTTCTTGCAACTGCTCTTCTATGTCATTATAAATTGTTATAGCATCGTCAAACACATCTTCTACTGCGGAAATATCTCTACAAGCGCAAGTGTACTCAGATTTGCTTACTCCATAAATCTCGTATTTTTTTGCCAAATCAGAATATAGAATATCAAGAACCACCGTATCAATAACTGAATTGGCGAAAGCCGTTCCGTTGGATAAGGTGTTTTTTGCGCTCTTCTGTAAGTTATACCACAAAATATATTGCTGCTTTGAATTACTTATTGCTTCCCAAAGAAATGATTGAAGCTCAAAAAAAGCATCTTCTGCTTTGGAAAATTCAATATTATTACCTAATAAATTGTACTTGCTCATAATATTCTCCTTTAATCTTCTTCTAAGCTATCTTTTATCATGCGTCTAACCGTTTTTTCGCTGTAGCCATAACGCTTTGCCAATTCTCGTATGTTACTGCCATCATACTCCTTGATAATATTGCATTGTATCCTTTTGGCATTGAATAGGTGGATGGGAAAAGTTATCTGTTGCCCTTTGTAAAGCTGATAGATTGCAATAGCACCATCCAACCCAACCGCATCGCATATCTCTCGATAGACTTCATTAAACAGAGCGGCTTCTTTTTCATCCATCACTATCACCACCTTTCACGATTATTCTATATTTTAACAAATCCAACCAAACTTCGCAAATCCCTCCGTCCTTGTATTTGTCCATAAATTTCCTCCTTTTCGTTTGAGGTAGGATATATATTTGAGAAAGCACAAAAAACGCCGTATTACCTTGAGCTATGGTAATACGGCTATCCAATTTTATGAAAGTAAAGGAAACAAGCGTCACTTCGCTGACGCTTGTTTCCTTTCTATTATTTTGTTGTATTGTCGTGTCATTTTTCTCAAAAAAGTTCGATTTTAGGCTTTCCTTGACATCACGGCTTCGCATCGCCTTTGGAGACTCGATACATAGTAAAATTGGCTAAATTCATCGGAGTATGGATTGACTGCTCATCACAAGACGAACACCGCCATAGCAAGGAAATCTTAGTTATGACGGTGCTTTGGGGTATATAACACGTTACGTGTTAATGAATGGTGGACCCGAGGGGAGTCGAACCCCTGTCCGAAAACCTCTTGATATAACCTTCTCCGAGTGCAGTCTGTTATTTAGATTTCCCCGCGGGAAGCGTCAGCAGACAGACTCTTCCTTTGGGTAGCCATTTTCTGCGTGATCGGTTCAATGGCGAACCACCGATGCACGGGCATCGCTCATTTGACGCTCAGTCCGAAGCCGCGATACTCTTCGGAGGAACGGGCGGCTTATGCCGCGGCACTGCCCTTAGGCAGCCAATGCAACGTTTCTATCGTTAGCGTTTAATTTTAAGTTGGGCCTTTTGAGAGATTGCCCGGCTCTACCCGCTTATTATACCTCAAAATCCCCGTCGAAACCTTTACGGGCCCATGTTTTGAAGTAAGAGAAGTAATAGTGAAAAGTGAAAAAGTTCAATCGTATCGGGATTGGTCCTTCATGCGGCGATCCATCTCTCTTGCCGCCTGCTTTTCCGCCGCCGCGTCCCGCTTATCGTAAAGCTTTTTGCCTCGGCAGAGTCCGATCTCCACCTTGACATTCTTTCCCGAAAAATAGAGAGACAGAGGAACAAGCGTATAGCCCTTTTGGGTCACCAAGCCGCAAAGCTTCATAATCTCCTTCTTATGCATCAGGAGCTTCCGATCCCGAAGAGGCTCACGGTTGAAGATGTTACCCTTCTCGTAGGGGCTGACGTGCATCCCCACCACAAAAAGCTCGCCGTTCTTAAAGGAGCAATAGGAGTCCTTCAGATTCACCGCTCCTCCTCGAATGCTTTTGACCTCGGTACCGTACAGGGCGATCCCCGCCTCGTATTTTTCGTCCACGAAATAATCGTGCCACGCCTTACGGTTCTGCGTGATCACTCTTCCGCTTTGCTTTTTCTCTGCCAAGGATCTCCCTCCCTTCGTTTCGTTCTTCCGATCCGTCTTTTATTGTATCACGTTTTTTTGAAAAAATCAAGCATTTTCTGTCGAGCGATCACCGAGGGATCAGCTCCTTCCCCGTTTTGGGATCAATCACCCGTGGGTTTGGATTGACCTTTAGACCGAATTGCTCGACCATACGCTCTGCAACCTTCAAGGACTCGCCGTCATAAGCTCCCATGGGATCGTGGGCATCAAAGCCAAAGACCACCTCGCAGCCCTCCTCTCCCGCGATCCGCCAGAACCGATCGTCCGGATAATTCCTTCCCCCGCGGATTCCGAGAAAATTCAATTCCACGGGAACGCCAAAGCGATTTGCCTCTCGACAAATGCGGCGCATCTCTCGCTCGTAGGTGGCGTCCTCTCCCATATAATAGATCAGATCGGGGTGGGCAAGGTAGGTAAACACACCCTTGCTCATTCCTTCGACCACACAGTCCACGTACCGGATCAGCATTTCCTCCGACCAGGTTTTATCTCCCGCATACACGCCGTCGGGATATTCATCCCCCACGAAATGCTGACCGAGTATCAGATACTCCGCGCCAAGGGAGAGCGCCCGCTCAAGCATTTCCTCAAAAAAGCTTGGGTAATACTCCACCTCAAAGCCGATGTCGATGCGGATCCGATCCCGATATTCCTCACGGAGGGATTTCAGGGTCTCCATATAATCCTCCACCTCTGCCAAGAATACGCGGTAGAAGGATTCATGTCCGTCGGGAAAGCGTTGGGGAATGTGGTCGGAAAAGCCCATGTGTGTGATTCCTCCCGCAATGGCTCTTTCAATATACTCCCGTTCCGTTCCGACCGCGTGATGGCATCGGTAGGTATGGGTATGCAGATTCACCGTCATGCTTCTTCTCCTCCCTTTCTTGAATTAAAAAATCAAGCAATTCATCCAACATTCAAAGCAACTGCTATCATACCACATTCTTTCCGAAAAATCAAGAAGTTTCAAAAAAAATTGCAAGAACCCGAATCTCCGAAAATTGAAATTGATTTTTCGGAAATACTATGGTATAATTGAATCGTAACATTCGGAATGAAAATACAGATACAAGGAGACATCACGTGAAAATCGTCATGCTGGACACCGCCACGCTAGGTGAGGATATTGACCTTTCCCCCATTCGCGCGTTAGGCGAAACGACCGAATATAAAAGCACCCGTCCCGAGGAGGTTGCGGAGCGTCTTTCCGACGCCGAGATCGTGGTATTGAATAAGATCAAGCTGAACCGCGATAACTTACCCGCCGCCACGAAGCTAAAGCTGATCTGCGTTACGGCAACGGGCTACGACAACATCGATACCGAATACTGCCGTGAGCGCGGCATTGCCCTTTGCAACGTACCCGCCTACTCCACCGACAGTGTGGCTCAGCTGACCCTGACCATGGCGCTGTCCCTCATCAATCACCTGCCCGAATACCGCGCGTACGTTCACGACGGCTCGTACACAAAGGGTGGCGTTGCCAATCGTCTGGTCCCCATCTATCACGAGCTTTCCTCCATGGTCTGGGGCGTGGTCGGCGGCGGCGAGATCGGCTCGCGAGTGGCATCTCTTGCCGATGCATTTGGCGCCAAGGTGCTGATCTGCCGACGTCAAAAAGACAACCGCTACGAGCAGGTATCCATTGATGAGCTTTGCCGTCGCGCCGATATCATTTCCCTCCACGTTCCCCTGAACGACGGAACGCGCGGCATGATTGACGAAGCGCGAATCGCCGCCATGAAGTCCACCGCCATTCTCATCAACGTAGCGCGCGGCGCGGTGACCGACGAGGAGGCGCTGACGCGAGCCATTGAAGAAGATCGCCTTGGCGGTCTCGGCGTTGACGTTTACACCGCCGAGCCCTTCTTGGCGGACCACCCCTTCGGACGAATCCTGGATCGGGAAAACGTCTGCCTGACCCCCCACATGGCATGGGGCTCGGCAGAGGCGCGTGCCCGCTGTGTGGCAACCATCGCAAAAAACATCCGCTCCTTTGAGTCGGGCGAGCGAATCAATCGGATCGTCTGATAAAAATTTTTCGATTTTATATTTTCAGAACGTATTGCATTCAAAAACGGGATATGCTATAATAAACCGTATTTTAATTTTGAAACGTATCTCGTATGCAGTACGGAAAGGCAAGGTAAGCTATGAGCATCAGAATCGGTATATACGGCTATGGAAATCTTGGCAGAGGCATTGAATACGCCATCCGCCAGAATCCCGACATGACTCTTGCGGCAGTTTTCACCCGTCGTGATCCCGCCACCCTCAAAATCGGAACGGAGGGCGTTCCCGTATGTCACGTCAAGGACGTGACGGACTACAAGGATCGGATCGACGTAATGATCCTCTGCGGCGGAAGTGCCACCGATCTTCCTACCCAGACCCCTGCCCTTGCCGAGGATTTCTGCGTGGTGGACAGCTTTGACACCCACGCGAAGATCCCCACGCATTTCAGAAACGTGGACGCGGCTGCCAGAAAGGGAAAAAAGCTTGCCATGATCTCGGTTGGCTGGGATCCCGGTATGTTCTCGCTTCAGCGTCTTTTCTCCTCCGCCATTCTCCCCGACGGTAAGGATTACACCTTCTGGGGAAAGGGCGTCAGCCAAGGACACTCGGATGCCATTCGTCGAATCGATGGCGTTCTTGACGCCAAGCAATACACCATTCCTCTCGACGCGGCGCTGGACGCCGTACGAAGCGGAGCATGTCCCGAGCTTACAACCCGCCAGAAGCACCTTCGCGAGTGCTTTGTGGTGGCAAAGGAGGGAGCGGATCTCTGCCGCATCGAAAAAGAGATCAAGGAAATGCCCAACTATTTTGCCGACTACGACACCGTGGTTCACTTCATTTCCGCCGAGGAGCTTAAGCGGGATCATAGCGGAATCCCCCACGGCGGCTTTGTGATCCGCACGGGCAAGACGGGTAAGGAGCTGGAAAACAACCATTTGATCGAATACCGCCTGAAGCTGGATTCCAACCCCGAGTTTACCGCCTCGGTAATCGTCGCCTACGCTCGCGCCGCTTACCGTATGTATCGAAATGGAGAAATCGGTTGCAAGACCGTTTTGGACACGCCACCCTCTCTCCTTTCTCCCCTTTCCTACGAGGAGCTTCTGGCAACCCTGCTTTGATTCCGGAAAAGCAAAAAATTGCAAAAAAATCAAAAAAAATATTGAAATCCCTTTTATATTGTGATATAATGTAGTGTCGTACGGCTTTTTTGCCGTGCCCGAATCCGTTCTAAAGGAGTTATTTGATTATGAGTCGTATGATTGGAACAGTATCCCGTGGAGTAAGAGCTCCCATTATCAGAAACGGCGACAATATCGTGGATATCGTCACCGAGTCTGTACTTGAAGCGTCCCGTGACGCCGGCTTTGAGTTCCACGACCGTGACATCGTTGCCATGACGGAGGCGATCGTTGCCAGAGCGCAAGGAAACTACGCCACCGTAGATGATATCGCAGAAGACGTAAAGGCA
>JAZORA010000230.1:0-2133 GCA_045656365.1 Eubacteriales bacterium
GTATCAAATGAAAGCAATCAGAGCAATCGTTCCGGCGGCGGGTAAAGGAAGCCGTCTGCAATCGATCAGCGGCGATCTTCCCAAGGCAATGTTTACGGTGAAAAACAGACCGATGTTGGAATATGTGTTAGAGAATCTATCGTTTATCGATCCAAAGGACATATACATTGTCGTGGGATACGGCAAAGAGAAAATTTTGGAGCATTTCGGAGATTGCTATCATTACGTCGAGCAGAAGCAGCAGCTTGGCACGGGACATGCTGTGATGGAATGCGCGGAGGCATTTGCGAATTTTGACGGCAGCGTTTTGATTACCTTTGGCGATATGCCTCTCTTCCGCAAGGAGGAAATGGAGGAAATGTGCCGTCAACATGCGGAAAATCAGGCAGACTGCACCATGATGACGGCGGAGAATGCTTCGCTGAAGCTTTGGGCGCGCGTTGTCCGCGATGAGAACGGTCGGTTCTCTCGCATTGTTGAGGGAAAGGATTGCACCCCGGAGGAGGCAGAGATCAAGGAGCTATTTTCCGGCGTGCTGGTATTCAATAGCAAATCTCTGTTCCACATACTCCCCTTGGTTGGTTGTGCCAACGTTCAGAAGGAATACTACGTAACCGAAGTGCCCGAGCTGATGGTGAAACACGGTATGAAGGTGGAGACCTATTTTACAAAGGACGGCGATGATCTTCGCGGCATCAACACGCCCGAGGACCTGGAGGCTTGCGAGCGGATCTTGACCAAGCGACTTGAGGGCTGAGCCTACGGAAATAAAAATCAACGGAAGAAACACATGGTTTCTTCCGTTGATTTTTTTGTTTTGATTTATTCGGCTTCTTTTGCTTTTTTCGCGATAATGTTCTTGAAGTCGGTGGCGGCGAAGATTCCGCAAACCAGAACCACAATGGCGCAGATTACCGTCAGCGGCGAGAGCACGGTCAGATCCCTCAGGATCAGAACGGTGAAGAGAATTGCCCAAGCGGTATAGGTAACGTTGAGCGCCATGGCCTTGGATGCGCCGATCTGTGCGATCGCCTTGTAGTAGAAGAGATACGACACGGTGGCGAAGAGCGCCGCGATGGCGATGGTGGGAAGCAGCCAGCCTGTGTTGGTGGTGAAGAGACTTGCCGTGAAGCCCCAGCCCTTGAGAACGGGAAGAATGATGATTCCGTAGAAGATGGCGGAGGTGGTCTGACGGATCTGCAGTGCGTATTCGTCGGTTACCTCAGGGTCCTTCAGACACTTTGCCAGAATGACCGCCTCAATACCCCAACCGAAGGAGCACATCAGCGCGCCAATGAGACCGAGCCAGAAGTTCTGGATATCAAGGTTCGGGGAGTAGCTCAGACCGTATACGCCAAGGAGCGTTGCCGCAAGGAAGAGCCACTGGTGCCACTTCATCTTTTCCTTTAAGAAGATGAACGCCAATACACTTCCGATGGCGGGGAAGATGGCACTGGCAATGGCGCCGATGGACGCGCCCATGTAGTTGACTGCCATTACGTATCCCGTCATTCCCACGGGACCGCCGATGATGGCGGCAACGATGACCCATTTTCCGCTCTTGGTTTTCAGCGCTCTCCAAACGTTTCCGAGATTGCCGCGGATCGCGTTGTAGATGAAGCACCAGATGGCAGAAAAGGCGTCGTGAAGAAAGGTACTTGCGAAGGGAGCAAGGAAACTCGCTTGCTCGGTGGAGATGAAGGGTACCATGTTCAGGGCAATGCCCAAAATCACGGTTTCAAGTGCCCAGGTAATGCCTGCAATAATTCCGGCTGTCATGCTTTGTCCTCCTGAAGGTTATTAAATTTTTGAAGATTATCTTTCATTCTCGCATAGCGCTCAACCGCCCAATCCTCCATGGGTTGTCCGTCGTAAGGCACTCTTGCCTTCGCCCAGAGGGTCCACAGATAATCGACGTAGATCTTGCTTGCGAGAAAATGCTTCCAATCCTGAATGGTAGGGGTTCGATCTAAGTAATCGGTGAGAAGGAGAAGATCCTGCTCCTCGCCAAAGGATGCTTCAATGGAGACATCAGCCACGTCCCACATACCGTCGTTCATTCCCGCGTACTCCCAGTCGATGAGGTACATGCGTCCGTTGCCCTCTACCCAGTTTTCGCAAAGGGGATCGTTG
>JAZORA010000231.1:0-5398 GCA_045656365.1 Eubacteriales bacterium
AAAGTATATCATCACTATTCTATTGACGGCTACCCATATAATGTTGAAAAAATCGTGAGCGATGAGGGTTGCGGCGCAAACGAATATATCGAAACTACACGCAAACTCGTTATTGTTACCGCCCCCGGTCCCGGTAGCGGCAAGATGGCAACCTGCCTCTCCCAGCTTTATCATGACAACAAGCGCGGAATCAAGGCGGGATACGCAAAGTTTGAGACCTTCCCCGTTTGGAATCTGCCCCTCAAACACCCCGTCAACATGGCGTATGAGGCGGCAACCATTGATTTGAACGACGTAAATATGATCGATCCCTATCATCTGGAAGCAACAGGCATTACCACCGTCAACTATAATCGCGATATTGAAATTTTCCCTGTTTTGAAGGCGATCTTTGAAAAGATCTATGGAGAGTGCCCCTACCAATCCCCCACCGAAATGGGTGTCAACATGGCGGGCTACTGCATTGTGGATAGTGACGTAGTTGACCGTGCCTCAAAAATGGAGATCGTTCGCCGCTATTACGACATTCTTGCTCGCAAGAGAAACGGAACGGCAGATGCCGACGAGGTCTACAAGGCTGAGCTGATCATGGATCAGGTTGGCATTGATTCCAGCTTCCGCCATGTTGTAAAGCATGCGCTTGCCAAAGCGGAAGAAACGGCGGAGCCCGCCGCTGCCATTGAGTTACCCGATGGAACGATCGTAACGGGTAAAACCTCTAAGCTGATGGGCGCCGTGGCTTCGGTTCTGCTCAATGCGCTGAAAAAGCTGGGCGGAATCAACGACGAGTTCTTGCTCCTCCCCCCCGTTGTCATTGAGCCGCTTCAAAAGCTGAAGATCGAAAATCTTGGTAATCACAATCCCCGACTGCATGCGGATGAGATCCTGATGGCGCTTGCCATTTCGGCAACCACCAACCCCATGGCGGCACACGCAATGGAGCAGCTTCCCAAGCTCCGCGGATGTCAGGCGCACGTCAGTGTAATCGTTTCCACAGTGGATAAGAACATCTACCGAAAGCTTGGAATTGATCTGACCTGTGAGCCGGTTTACGCAACCAAAAAGCTTTATCACAAGTAAAAAAAAGAAGCGAGACGTAAGTCTCGCTTCTTTTTTTATGTTATTTGCTCAAATATTCGTCAATGGCACGAGCGGCAACCTTACCGGCGCCCATTGCGGAAATGACCGTTGCGGCGCCCGTGACGGCATCGCCACCTGCGTATACCCCCTCTCGAGAGGTCTTAGCAGTTGTCTCCTCCACGATGATTCCACCGCGTCGGTTGACCTCCAGTCCCTCGGTCGTCATCTTAATCAAGGGGTTGGGGGACGTACCAATGGAAATGATCACGGTATCCACATCCAGAACGAATTCGCTTCCCTCGATCGGAACGGGAGAACGTCTGCCACGCTCGTCAGGCTCACCAAGCTCCATTTTAATACATCTCATACCCGTCACAAATCCGTTTTTGGGATCACGGCGATCCTCGGGATTCTCATAACCCAGAATCTCTACGGGATTGTTGAGAAGACGGAATTCGATTCCCTCCTCAATTGCGTGCTCAACCTCCTCACGACGAGCGGGAAGCTCCTCCATGGAACGTCTGTAAACGATATAAACCTTCTCAGCGCCAAGGCGAAGCGCCGTACGTGCTGCGTCCATCGCCACGTTTCCGCCGCCGACCACGGCAACCCGACCGCCCTTCATAATGGGCGTTACGGGATCGTCACGGTACGCCTTCATCAAATTGGAGCGCGTCAGGAATTCATTTGCAGAATACACGCCCTTGAGGGATTCGCCGGGGATTCCCATAAAGTTGGGAAGTCCCGCACCCGAGCCGATAAAGACCGCCTCATATCCCATCTCAAACAGCTCGTCCACCGTCAAGGTCTTACCAATGACCATGTTGGTCTTCATTTCCACACCCATGGCAACCAGCTGATCCACTTCCTTTGCAACGATCGCCTTGGGAAGACGGAATTCAGGGATTCCATAGACCAAAACACCGCCGGCAGCATGAAGCGCTTCAAACACGGTGACCGAATAGCCTTTCTTGGCAAGGTCTCCCGCACAGGTCAGTCCCGACGGACCAGCACCCACTACGGCAACTTTGTGTCCATTGGGCGCATCCATGGCGGGAATGGCGTCAGAATGAGCATTGTGCCAATCTGCCACGAAGCGCTCAAGACGACCAATACCAACAGGCTCACCCTTGATTCCTCGTACGCACTTGCTTTCGCACTGGGTCTCCTGAGGACAAACTCTTCCGCACACGGCGGGAAGGCTGGAGCTTTGGCTGATGATCTGATACGCTCCCTCAAAATCTCCTTCCTTGATCTTCGTGATAAAGGCGGGAATGTGAATATTCACAGGACAACCCGATACACAGGGCATATTTTTACAATTAAGGCAACGAAGTGCCTCGTCGATGGCAGTCTCCTCGCTATATCCAAGCGCTACCTCACAAAAATTGTGAGCGCGAACCTCGGGATCCTGTGAGGGCATGGGATTTTTCTTTAAGCTCATATTATTCATGCCTTCTCCCCCTTTCGAAAGAGATTACAGGTTGACTCGTATGCGTGTCTCTCAAAATCCCGATACATGCTTCCACGAGACATGGCTTCGTCAAAGTCCACCTCATATCCGTTGAAATCAGGACCATGAACACAAGCAAACTCGGTCACCTTCCGTCCGTCACGGTTGAGTGTCAGGCGACAACCGCCGCACATTCCCGTTCCGTCGATCATAATTGGATTCATGGAAACGGTGCACGGAATCCCCGTAGGACGAACCGCCTCCACTACAAATTTCATCATAATCAGAGGACCGATGGTAATCACCTCGTCAAAGGTCTCACCAGAAGCGAACATTTCCTGGAGGGGAACGCAAACGTTTCCACGGCGTCCGTAAGAGCCGTCGTCGGTCATGACGAAAAGACGCTCCGATGCCGAACGGAATTCATCCTCAAGGATCAAAAGATCCTTGGAACGGAAACCAATTACCGAAGTAACCTGGCAGCCCATTTCATGAAGCTTCTGTGCCACGGGAAGCGCAATTGCGCATCCAACACCACCGCCAACAATACAGACCTTACGAAGTCCGTCCACCTTGGTCTTGCAACCGAGAGGGCCGACGAAATCCGAAATGTATTCGCCTTCACGTTTATGATTCAAAAGCTCGGTGGTAGCTCCAACAATTTGAAAAATGATGGTAACCGTGCCTTTGTTACGGTCATAGCCCGCAACAGTCAGTGGGATTCTCTCACCCTCTTCGTCCACGCGCAGAATAATAAACTGCCCCGGCTCCGCCTTTGCGGCAACGAAGGGCGCTTCAATTTCCATGCGTGTAACCGTTGGATTCAAGCTTTCTTTTTTTATAATTTTATACATATTATCACCTACTATAGAAAAACCCGAAAAAGATATTCAAGCATTGTTGAATATCTTTTTCGGTCATAAGGAATCTACTTGAATTAGTTTCCGGTCAGCTTTGCAATCTCTTCTGCAAAGTTTTCCTCTCTCTTCTGGATGCCCTCGCCCTTTTCAAAGCGATAGAATCCGGTCACGGTGATGTTGCCACCAAGCTCCTTAGCGGTTGCATCAACGTACTGACCTACCTTCAGATCGTCATCCTTAACGTAAGCCATATCCAACAGACAGTTGTTGTCGTAGAACTTGCTGATTCTTCCCGTAACCATCTTCTCGATGATCTGTGCGGGCTTCTTTGCGTTTGCGGGATCGTTTGCGATCTGTGCCATCAGAATGGACTTCTCTTCCTCAATTACGGAAGCGGGAACAGATTCGCGGTTGAGGTAAGGCGTAGGATATGCGCCAACCTGCAGAGCAATGTTCTTAGCAAATGCTGCGAACTCGTCCTTGGCGGCAACAGCCTCGTCAGCGTCAAAGCTTACGATAACGCCGATGGTACCCGTACCGTGAATGTAAGTGCTGGTCAGACCCTCAGCAACAACAAAGCGGCGGATGCTGATCTTTTCGCCGATCACGAAGATCATTTCCTTCAGCTTAGCGTCAACCGTTCCGGTGCCATCAATATAATCGGAAGCGAGCAGAGCGTCAACGTCTGCGGGCTTGTTTGCAATGATGGTCTTGAGGAGGTTCTTAACGAACTCCTGGAAGGAAGCGTTCTTTGCAACGAAGTCGGTCTCAGAGTTAACCTCGATCATTGCGGTGGTGTTGCCTTCCTTCATGATATCAACGATACCGTCAGCAGCGATTCTGGTAGCGGCCTTAGCCTCTGCCTTCAACTCGCCTCTCTTACGGAGGATCTTAATTGCTTCTTCTACGTCGCCGTTTGCTTCAACCAGTGCCTTCTTGCACTCCATCATACCGATGCCGGTCTTTGCGCGCAGAGCAGCAACGTCTTTTGCAGTAATGTTTGCCATTGTTTATTCGTCCTTTCAAATATTTTTCTTTAAATATTTATTACAGGGAGCTTGAATTATTCAGCGTCTGCAGCTGCCTCAACTGCTTCCTCAGCAGCAGCCTCAGCTACCTCTTCACCCTGCTTGCCCTCGATTACAGCGTCAGCGAGAGAAGCGGAGATCAGCTTGATTGCGCGGATTGCGTCATCATTACCGGGAATGATGTAGTCAGCATCGTCTGGATCACAGTTGGTATCAACGATTGCAACAACCGGAATACCCAGCTTCTTAGCTTCGAGAACTGCGTTTCTTTCCTTCTTGGGGTCAACAATGAAGATTGCGGCAGGCAGCTCGTCCATGTTCTTGATTCCGCCGTAGTTCTTCTCCAGGTCGAAAATTTCCTTCTGCTTTGCAGCAACTTCCTTCTTGGGAAGCAGATCGAAGGTTCCGTCCTCCTGCATCTTTTCAAGGCTGTTCAATCTGCCGATGGAACGCTTGATGGTCTTGAAGTTGGTCATCATACCGCCGGGCCAACGTACGTTTACGTAGTACATGCCACAACGGGTAGCCTCCTCCTTGATTGCCTCAGCAGCCTGCTTCTTTGTACCAACGAAAAGTACGTTGCCACCTTCAGCCGCGATGTCACGAACAAATGCATAAGCCTCATCGAACTTCTTAACTGTCTTCTGAAGGTCGATGATGTAGATGCCGTTTCTTTCGGTGAAGATGTACTCCTGCATTTTGGGGTTCCATCTTCTGGTGTGGTGTCCGAAATGAACACCTGCTTCGAGAAGCTGTTTGATTGAGATAATAGACATTTCAATGTCCTCCTTTGGTTTTTTCCACCACATAGCAAGCGGCAAAACCGCACCGCGGGTGCCATGTGTGTGTATTTTTATTATTGCGCAACTCTCAAATCACGCAATTACAAGTGATTATATCATATTTATTATTATATTGCAATACAAAATTCTATTTTTTACAATTTGTTTACAAATTCCAATATCTCTTCTTTTTTC
>JAZORA010000232.1:0-2344 GCA_045656365.1 Eubacteriales bacterium
TGACCATTGGGAAGATCAACGCCACGAGAATACCGCTCATCATGATCGTGGAGATCTGATTGAATACCGAAAGGCTTCCTCTCTCTGTTGTGTTTCTCGTTGACAGAGGAACCATCAGATTGTGGCTCATATTGAAAATCGTATAAGCAAAAGAATAGAACAAGTTATAGGAGAGCATCACCCATATGACCTGAACTCCCTCGCTTGCCTGAGGAACGGTAAAGAGCAATACACCCGAAAGCGCGACCAAGGGAGCGGAGAGAAGCAACCACGGGCGCGCCTTTCCCTGCTTGGTTTTGGTGCGGTCGATCACATAACCGAATACGATATTGGTTATCGCATCAATAACCTTGGATACGATTGGGAATATAGTGAGGAATATACCGCCCCAGATATGGGTCAAGTTCAGAACGTCTGTATAATAGACGTTCAAATATGTAGCGAGGACTGCATTCAGAAGCAATGCTCCTGCGGGGCCGATCAGATATCCCAGCCATTTCTCACCAGCCTTTACGGAATCCGATTTAACTTTTGAATTGAATATTCGTTTTTCAAGTAACTTATTTGCCATGTTTTTTCTCCTTATCCTTGGGAAGTGGCGGAGCCTTGATTCCGTTGCACAAATTTCCAAGGCCTTTTATAATTTTACCGTTTGCAAGATTCACAAACATCTCTGCCATATTGTAAGGACAACTTGACCCCGCAGACATAGACATCGTAATGATCGAGTTGGAGTCAAGTATTCTGCGCAAGAATATTGCCCCTTTGATCTTATTATCCCTCTCTACACCCTCGGGCATTTTCTTGGCTTTTCTCATATCGGACTTTGCAACCGAAAGTACGGCGGCATAGAGGATTTTACCCATAAAGGTTGCCTTCATATCGCTGAATCGGCTCTCCAAACGGATGGGCTTTTTAGGAGGTATTGCAGGGATTTTGACCCCCGACATCTGCTCAAAAATACAGTCGGTAATCTTGTCAACCTCGGTGTTTCGGTAGATCTTCAAAACGTCGCTCGAATAGGGGCAGTCTGTTACTTCGCCCTTGATTTCGACAGTCTTTGAAAGCTTGACCGTTTCGCAATCGGAGCATAGCTCAAAACGGTATTCACCGTGTTCGAGAACATAGCGATCTTCTTTTGTATTCCAATATCGCAAACTGTCCTTGTCAACCGTAATCTCTATGCGTCTGCATTCGCCTGACTTCAGATAGACCTTTGAAAAGCCTTTTAGCTCTCTTACGGGACGAAATACACAGGATTCGTCCTTGGAGGCGTACAGTTGAACGACCTCTGCACCGTCGCAATTTCCGATGTTGGTAATGTCACAACCAATACGGAACTCGGCTTCGTTTTCCTCAACCGTAATATTTTCGTAGGCAAAGGAAGTGTAGGAAAGTCCGTAGCCGAATGGATAGCGCACCTTTTTACCGGCAGTGGTGTAATAGCGATAGCCGATGAAAATGCTTTCCTTATACACCTCGTTCTGTGATTTCCCAAATGTGTCACCAAACGGAACGTCTGCATATTCAAGAGGCCACGTTTCGGCAAGTCTGCCACAGGGAGAGCTCTCTCCGAACAGAAGCGAGAAGGTGGCTTCTCCGCCGTTTTGTCCGGGAAGATACATATTCAGTATGGCATCGACCTTGTCCGCAAATGGCAGTTCCATGGGAGATCCGCCAAATAAGACCACGGTAATGCGCTTACCTGCCTTGATCAAAGCGTCTATCAAATCAAGCTGATTTTCGGGCAGACACATATTATCTCTGTCCGCCCCCTCGCTCTCCACGTAATCGGTAAGTCCCGCAAACACAAGCACCTGATCGTAGCCTTTGCACGCTTTGACTGCTTCTTCCACCAAAGGGGAGTCCGTTTCTATCTCATTCTCACGGTATCCCTTGGCATAGGCATATTTCACTCCGCTTGCATCAAAGGAGGTCTTGGGCGTGGAGAGGTACGTGGGATTGATCATCGAGCTTCCCGAGCCCTGATAGCGCATCTTTTCAAACAACTCGCCGCAAACGAAATACGTCTGCGACTGTTCCAGCGGTAACATTCCGTCATTTTTGAGCAGCACCGCACTATCCATAGCAATCTTTTTAGCAAGCTCATGATGCGCCCAAAAATCGGCAGCTTCACTTTTTTGATTTTCGTGCTTTGCGACAAGTGTCAGCACGTTTTTTACAGCCTCGTCAAGCACGCTTTCATTCAGCTCGCCGCTTTCAAGTCCGTCCATGATCCACCTGCGGCAAATAGCCGTATCTCCGGGCATTTCAAGGTCAAGTCCCGCACGGAGCATTTTGAGACGGTCATGGGTTGCGCCCCAGTCGGTCATCACCAGTCCCT
>JAZORA010000233.1:0-3009 GCA_045656365.1 Eubacteriales bacterium
GTTGGCCGCTGCGTTTTCCTTCGTCGTCATAAATACTCCTTTGGGATGTTTTTGTTATTATATCATATTTTTCTCCCGATTTCAAGATAAAAAATTTCCTAGGATCGTTGCCAAAAATATATTTTTGTGCTACAATATACAAGAACAGAATGTTTTTTGGAGGTTTTTTCCTTGCTTTACTGGTTAATTCTCCTGTCAATTTTCGCACTTCTTCTGGTGGTAACGCTCATCACCATGCTGTTTTGCTTTTTCCGTATTTTTTACACCCCTCGAAAAATGACGACCTCTACCGAGGAATTTCCCATTCCCGAGGGAGAAATCTACGAGGCACACCGCGAGCAAATCACGGCGTGGATGCGTGACGCCCGTGCCTATCCGTACCGCAGAGTATCCATTCGTTCTCACGATGGTCTCATTCTTCGCGGAAAATATTTTGAACAGCGAAAGGGCGCGCCCATCGAGATCCTCTTCCACGGCTACCGTGGATGGTCAGACCGCGATCTTTCGGGCGGTGTCTTTCGTTGCTTTGCCCTGGATCACAACGTTTTGATCGTTGATCACCGCGCATGCGGAGAGAGTGAGGGACACGTTTCCACCTTTGGCGCAAAGGAAAGCCAAGACTGTCTTGGCTGGATCGATTTGGTTTTGCGAGAGATCGACCCCGATGCTCGCATCATACTCGGAGGCGTTTCCATGGGTGCGGCAACCGTTATGACGGTGGCAGGTATGCCCCTTCCCGATCACGTGGTAGGAATCCTTGCCGATTGCGGATACACCTCCACTCGCGACATCATTCATAAGGTCATGGGCGAAATGGGTTATCCACCGCGCCTCCTTTATCCCTTCGCAAGACTGTCCGCCATTTTGTTCGGCGGCTTTGATCCCGATGCCCGTTCCCCCATCGCGTCCATGAAGCGCTGTCATCTTCCCGTTATTTTCTTCCACGGAGATGAGGACGATTTCGTTCCTCATTCCATGAGTGTGGAAAACCACAACGCCTGTGCTTCTGAAAAGAAAGAGCTTGTAACCATCAAGGGTGCGGGACACGGCATTGCCTTCCCCGTGGATCAGGAGGGATACATCTCGGCAGCAAGAGAATTTTTCAAGGATATTACGTAAAATAAAAAACGGACGAAAATTCGTCCGTTTTTTGTTTTTTTAATCAATCTCTGCCCGTTTGACTTCCTTGCGAATCTTACGGAGATCCCTCAGCATACGGAGAGTATCCCGAATGATGTGAACCTTGGATTCACCGTGGTTAATGACCTTTACGGGCATTTCCCTCACGCCGAAGCCAAGCTTGTCCGCCCAAAGAATTGCTTCAAAATCAAAGGCGAAGCCATTGACGTGGCATCGGCGAAAGATCTCCCTTGCCGCCTCCCTCTCAAATGCCTTACAGCCACACTGAGAGTCGGACATACGGAAGCCACCCACAAGGCAAAGCACCCGAATATAGACCTTTGACATCACTCTGCGAAGAAAGCTATATCCCTCATAGCCGTCCTTTCCCAAATTGCGCGAACCAAGGATCAGCTTCTCTCCCGTTTCCTTTGTTTTAAGGAACTGCGCATACGCTCTTTCAATCACGTCACAGCCATAGGCAAGATCGGCGTCGGTAAACATGACCAGATCGCCCTCCGCTTCAAGAATCGCATGGCGCACAGCCGCACCCTTTCCTTGGTTTTTCTCATATCCCGTTACGCGAACACCCGGAAGCGCCAGCTCTCGTACGATCTTGGCACTATCGTCCCGAGATCCGTCATTGGAAAAAAGGATTTCATAGGACTCAAAATGCTCTTGCATATAGGCGGAAAGCGTTTTCGCCGTATCGGCAATGATCTTGCCCTCATTATACATGGGAATCACGATTGAAATTTGCATAGTATCTCCTTTGGTGGAACGGATTCAAATCTTTCGATAAAGCGCAACGATCACGTCCACCGCTGTCTTAAGTTCTTCTAAATGTTTCAGTTTTTCACAATCGCCCGGAGAGGTTCTCCAATAGTATGGCGTCATGGCAAAGAGATTTTCGATGGAGCTCTGTCCGTAAACGGTCATATCGTAGCGCACTCGAATTTCCTTGACCCACTCCATATTGGTAGGCAGATCCGCCCGTCCGTCATTTTCACGGATCTCGTCGTAGATCGCCCGCTTGAGTCCCATCAGGTGCTCAGGGCCGGCATAAGCCACCGCCAAGATTCCGCCCGATCGAAGCACCCGACAAAACTCCTCCTCGGCGCAGGGGGCAAATACGTTCACAATTCCGTCGGCGCACGCATCGAGGAATGGAAGCTCAAAAACGCTGGCAACCGAGAAAAATCCCGTCTCCAAGCCCTTGGCAGAGGCTCGCTTTGCCGTGGCATCCACGGCGAATTTCGAGAGGTCGATTCCCGATACAGTATATCCCGCCTCTCCGAGAATCGAGGTATAATAGCCTTCCCCACAGCCCGCATCGATCAAGAATCGATCCTTGGGGGGAAGAAGCTCTGCCATCGCATCTCGCAATGCTTCGGCAACGGGGAGATAATGACCGAGATTCAAAAAATCGGTTCTGGCCCGTACCGCTTGCTTGGAATCCCCTCCCGAGGCGTGTCCCGGAGGCATCAGATTCACGTAGCCCCCCGAGGAAAAATCAAAGCAGTGGCGCCTTGCGCCCTCACAATAGAGACTAATGCTCTCGCCGCTTCCCTCACAGCCCCGTATGGTCACCGACGCCCGACAAATCGGACACCGTACCTTTTGCAATAACACTTGATCGGGTAAAATCCTTTTCATTTCTCGTTCGTTTCCTGTTCTTCATAGTCTGCTTCAATATAGTCCGAGGATTGGTCATATTTCACCGCCGGTGCTTTCTTCAGCTCAAACCAGAATACCGAGCCTTGTCCAACGGCACTTTGCACTCCGTAGCATGCCTCGTGGGACTCCAGAATCTCCTTGACGATGGAAAGTCCCAAGCCCGTGCCTACCATGGCGCGTCTGTGAATCTTATCCACCTTATAGTATCGATCC
>JAZORA010000234.1:0-4712 GCA_045656365.1 Eubacteriales bacterium
TGGCGGGACGAGGAACCGACATTATGCTTGGCGGAAACTCCGAGTATATGGCGAAAAAGGAAATGAGGAGAATGGAGATCCCCGAGGAGCTGATAAGTCGGATCGTAGCCATGTCGTTCTGTGAGCCAAGGAGTTGAGTGGAACCATTGTCTTCCTAAGCCCGCTTGGCCTCCGACTTCATGGCGGGACGAGGAACCGACATTATGCTTGGCGGAAACTCCGAGTATATGGCGAAAAAGGAAATGAGGAGAATGGAGATCCCCGAGGAGCTGATCGCCATGGCGACGGGCACGGCGGAGATCGATGACGAAGAGATTCAAAACGCAAGACGGATCTACCGTGAGCTGAACGAGCGCTTCAAGGAGGAGATTGCTCCCGAGGCAGAGCGCGTTCGCGCGGCGGGCGGCTTGTTTATTCTGGGAACCGAGCGACACGAGAGCCGACGGATCGATAACCAGCTCCGCGGACGGTCGGGTCGTCAGGGTGACCCCGGTGAGTCAAGATTCTATCTTTCTCTTCAGGATGATCTGATGCGTCTCTTTGGCTCGGATCATCTGGTTGGCATGGTCGATCGTCTGGGCCTGCCCGACGATATGCCCATTGACGCCAAGATTCTTTCTAACCGAATCGAAGGTGCGCAAAAGCGGATTGAGGATCAGAACTTTAAGCGCCGCAAATACGTGCTGACCTACGACGACGTAATGAATCAGCAGAGAAACGTGATTTATAAGCAGAGAAATGACGTGCTGGGCGGCGAGGATATCAGCGAGACGGTTCGCAAGATGATCCTCGGAACAATTGGTGAGACGGTGGATACCTGTATTGGCGGCGACGATCCCGCGCTTTGGGATTTCGCGGGTCTGCGCGAGGCGTATAAGGGAATCCTGACAAGCGCGGAGGACTTCCAATACGACGAAAGCCAGCTGAAGAAGATCGATACCGACGAGATTCGTGAGCTGCTCTGCGAGCGAGCCATGACGCTGTACGAGGATAAGGTAAAGACGGTTGGTGAGGAGCGCTTCCGTGAGATTGAACGGGCGATCCTTCTGCAAAACGTAGACCGAAACTGGATGGATCACATTGACGCGATGGAGGACTTGAAGGATAGCATCCGTTTGCAATCCTACGCTCAGCGAGATCCCGTCAACGAATATCGGATTCAGGGCGCGGATATGTTTGACGCCATGGTCAGCGACATTCGCGAACGCACCACCCGTATGATTCTTTCGGTGACGGTCAAGACTCCCGACGTTCAGCGCGTTCAGCTGGCAAAGCCCCTTACGGAGGGATTTGAGGGGACGGGTGAAAAGAAGCCCGCAAAGGTTCGCGTAACCAAACGGGCAGAGGAGAACACGGGACGCAACGATCTTTGTCCCTGCGGCTCGGGTAAAAAATACAAAAAATGCTGTGGCGCCCCCGGTAAGGAGCAATCCTGACGGGATCGCACAAGCGATCAGATGATAAGATAAGGAGAAAACATGGGATTTGGATGGCTGTTTATCGGCTATTTTGTGACAATGCTTATGACCTTTAACCCTGTGGGATTTGCAATCCGCCTGATTGGATACGCAATGATCCTCGTGTCGGCAATCAAGCTTCGTCGCTATCAATCCGCGTTCGGTTGGGCGGCGCTTGGCAGCTGCCTGATGCTGGGTGTTTCGGCGGCGCTTGCCGTGTCGGACGTCAGTGAATACCTTTATCAGGGTATGGTGTTGGATACGAAGCTCGTTTCCGATCTTGCGCGGGAGATTCTCGGACACGTAGAGCGTGGAGCGCAATTGGTCTTTACCGTCCTGCTTCTTTGGGCGATCCGTAAGATCGCCCTTGAGACCGAGGTGCGAAAAATATCGGATAATGCCATTCGAAATCTGATCTTCGTTGGCTTTTATTACGTGGTGTATGTGATTGGAAATCTGCCCTTTGCGTGGGTCAAGAATCTTTTGACCGAGCTGGGTGTGATTTCTTTGATGCTGTACTTTGCCTGGATTATTTTGAATTTGTGTCTGATCTATTCTTGCTATGCCAATATTTGTGACGAGGGTGACGTGGAAATGGAGCGTAAGCCGTCGCGGTTTGCGTTCGTGAACCAATTCCGGGAGGAAAACGACGCGCGTCACAGAAAGGCAATGGAAGATGGTGAGGCGTTCCGGCGGGCGCGAATGGAGCGACGCCAAAAAAGGAGAAACAAATGAAGGACGTTATGACCGTAAAAAAATATATGGGGCTTGGAGGGATCGCTTTTGCGTTTCTGTTTTTCTTCAATCCCAATCTGCACGTCATCGACCTGCTTCCCGATTTTATCGGTTATATTTTGCTTTGCCGCGCCTTGACGCGATTGGCAGATCTGAACGAGTCGATTGACAGCGCCTTGACTCTTTTCCGCAGAATGGTCTTTATCGATGCGGGCAAGTGGTTGGCGGTTCTGTGGATTTTTGGCTTGGCGGCGCCAAACGAAAGAAGCTCCTCCATGCTGCTTTGGACCTTTGTCTTTTCGGTTCTCGAGCTGATCGTCCTGATTCCTGCCTACAGCAAGCTGTTTGAAGGGGTGACACAGTTTGGTTATTTTTATTCCGACGAGGCGATCTTCGGCTCGAGGGAGGGAAATGTCAGAAAGAGCAATACCGATCGGATTCGAAATCTGACCGTCGGCTTTGTGATTTTAAAATCGGCGCTTACGGTGCTTCCCGAGTTCACCGATCTGACGAGCACCTCGTATGACGAAAATGCGTCTGCCGTGTTGAATCTGCATCAATACATAGGGTATTTTCGGTTTCTTGCCGCGCTGCCCATCTTGGTAGTGGGTCTTGTATGGCTTCTCCGTGTTTCTTCTTATTTCCGCCGATTAAGACGGGATGACGCACTGATGGAGGGACTGCAGAGGGATTACGAGGAAAAGATTCTTCCCAAAAAGGGACGCTTTATCCGTCGGGATTTCGGATTGGCTTGTTTTCTTTTGCTCGTCGCGCTGATCCTTGGTTTAGACCTGCGTCTCGATCAAAAAAATATTTTGCCCGACTTTCTTTCGGTTATTTTGTTTGTGGTTTTCTTCCTTGTGGTAACCCGACATATCACGATGAAAAAGGTGCGTTGGATTCTTCCTACCTCGGTGTACGGCGCTGTGTGCGCAGCTTCCGCCATTGCCGAATGGAGATTTTTTGATCGGTATTATTACGGCGCGATCTGGAAGAGTGATGAAGCGCTTTCCATGTATCGGGCAATTCTTGTGATCGACGTACTCAAAGCGATTCTGTTCCTTTGGGTCATCCTGACGGTTGCTGCCGCGATCTTTGCGGTGATCTCTGCCCATACGGGCTACGTCCTTGGCAGAGAACGCGTGGGAGAGCGGGAGACCCAGATGATCGAGGCACTGAGGCAAGAGCTTCGCGCCACCGTGTCTTTGGCGATGGTGTTTGGGGTGCTTTATGCAATTTCCGACGTGGCGTATAGCTTTTTGGTGCCCAGCTTCGGATTTATGGGCGCGATCAATCTGGCATTTGGCGCAATTTTCTTTATTTTCGTTTTCCGTTCGCTTTCTACGGTTCGCCAAGCGGTGGAAACGAAATATATGCTGGAATAATCAAAGCTTTATTTTTTTGAATAAGAAACGGTTCGGTTGAGAATACTGTTATTGTGGCAATGAAAAACGCCACGAAAGGCTCTTAACAGTCATGTACCGTCGACCGTTGGCTGTTATATTTTCAATGGCAGTCGGCGGAGAAACGGAGCTGAATATGCAGAACAACAATCAGAATCAGAACAAGCAGAACAACCAGAACCAGAACAACCAGAACCAGAACAATCAGAACAATCAGAATAAGCAGAACCAGAACAATTCTCAGAATAGCCAGAACAAGCGCTAAGCTGCGAAATCGTTTGATGCTTGATTCAATGGGGTGTCGTCCGTCGGGCGACGCCCCTTACTTACTGAAAATCAAGGATGAATGAAGGAAAAATCCTGAAGAAAATTTAAAAATAGACTTGCAATAGAAGAGAAAATCTGTTATAATAGATTGGTAAGTCTGCGACCGATGGACTCGGCGGACTGTAAAATAAGGCCATACCAGCCGGGGACTTAGCGGAGCCCTGTACCTGAAATCCGCTACAGCAGGGGTTCATTCCTTTTTTGAGGATTGATCCGATACGGTCTGAGTCGTATCTGCTGTGTTGAAGAGCGGGTCTTGCGCAATTGGGAACTGTGAACCATGTCAGGTGGGGAACCAAGCAGCATTAAGCGGTAAACTCGATGTGCCGCGAGGTAGCCTGCTCCGAGCAGGAGGTACGAAGATCGCGTATAGGTGAGATTCGATTTTAAGGTGTATGGTCTTATTTTGCAGTCTGCTTTTTGTTATCGCAGACACTGGAGAAAGGCAGGAAAGTCAAATGCATCAGGCGTTATACAGAAAATGGCGTCCCAAAACCTTTGACGAGGTGTGTGGGCAGGAGCACATCACTTCAATTTTGAAGTATGAAACCGAACACGGGAAATTTTCCCACGCCTACCTGTTTTGCGGATCGCGCGGAACGGGTAAGACCACCTGCGCCAAAATTCTTGCCAAGGCAGTGAACTGTGAATCCCCCGTGGGAGGAAGCCCCTGTAATCGGTGTGCTTCGTGTCGGGCGATTGATGCGGGCACGGCGACCGACGTTTTAGAAATGGATGCCGCCTCCAACAACGGCGTGGACAATATTCGTGACATTCGGGACGAGGTAGC
>JAZORA010000235.1:0-2370 GCA_045656365.1 Eubacteriales bacterium
GAGCAGAAAGCGATGACTTATGATAGCAGTACGAAGATCTATACTGCCGGAACGGAGGCTTTCGATTTCGGAAATACCAACGAGTTTGTAGGCTATACATTCAAGTCCATCACATTTGTGGGAGAATAATCATTTAGGGCAAGATGGCCTGACCGCCTACCTGCTCACAAAGAGATCCACGGTCGGAGCCGGGGATGACGGGATGCCCGATCGGGGTCGGTCATGACGAGATGAATTATATTAAAGATTAACGATATGATAAGTCTATCACAGTTATGGGAGAAGAAACCGAGTAAAAAACAACCAACAAACTAAATAACGGGGAGCCTGCGACGGCAGACTCTGAAACAAAACAAGGCAGGATTATCGTCCTGCCTTGTGAGAACAACTCAATAACAAGAGCCTGCGTAACCCTTTGTACGCACAGGCTTGAACACAAAAGCGGTGAGCAGAAATGCCCACCGCTTTTACAATTTCCATAACGACCGCCATAAAATTTTTTGCCGCAAGTGGCAAAAATATTGGATGAACAACTTACTGTTCAAGAGTGGAAACTATTTTTTCAAAACCTCTTGACAAAACAAAAGTGCTGTGTTATAATTAAAGAACCAAATGGCTCATTATATTTCGGAGGGCATTTTATGAGAAGCAGAGATGAATCACTGTTCGGCAAGATCATCGATTTTGTCAATGAATATTTTGAGGATTACGGCAGGTCTCCCTCCACTCGTGAGATCGAGCAAGGGATCGGTGCTTCCCGTCCCACCATTCAGCGATACCTCAAAACCATGCAGGAGCAAGGCGAGATCGAATACGACGGACACCGTGGCATCATCACCAAGTATATGCGCGAGCTGATGGACACCAACCGTGTGCAGATGGGTAATTCCATTCCTTGCGGCCCCCTCACCGAAGTGACCGATGCCGAGCTTGAGCATATCCGATTGCCCTTGGCTCTGACCGGTAGCGGAGATTTCTTCCTTCTGCGTGCCAGCGGTGATTCCATGATCAACGCAGGTATTGACAGCGGCGACCTCGTTCTCATCCGCAAACAGAAAACGGCGCGCGAGGGTCAGATCGTTGCCTTTCTCTATCGAAACGATTGCACGACTCTCAAACGCTATCACCGAGTGAGTGACAGTGAGGTGCATCTCGTCCCCGAAAACGATTCACTAAAGCCCATAGTTTTGAAAGACGAACAGCTGAATGATTTAAGGATCCAAGGCGTTGCCACCATGGTGATGAAGGATCTTGACTCGTGACAAAGGAGGTATTCAATGGCAGAAAGAACAGATGACGGCAGAAGATATATGCCGAAGCTGAAATGTCCCTACGGCAACCATCGCTTCGCTGACGTCCCCGACGTGCTCCTGCGCAATGACAGTGAGCTCAAACGGCTCTCGGATGCGTCCGATGCGGATTATATTTTGGAGTGTCCGCATTGCCACGGAAAGGTTGCTCTCTGTATTAAATCCCTACATACCAGATCTACCGAGCCGTCAAGGCTCATAGCGACCACTCGCGTCGCCCTATAACTGCCGCTTCGCGTGGCGAATAAATTCCATCCTCCCGGCTGTGAATTCGGGAATACATAGGGTCGGAATCAAACATATAAGCGTAAAAGTATATCCGAGATAGCGGGTATATTCTTTCTGCTTTGTTTGATTTCGACCTGTTTTTATTTGGAGGAAAAATGGAAAATCAAAACCAATCAAAACTAAAGTTAATCAACAGCGCCGAGCTGATGGATATGCAGCTTCCGCCCATACGGTTCACGGTTGCGGACATCCTTCCCTCGGGGCTGACGGTATTTGCAGGTGCGCCCAAGGTCGGAAAGTCTCTTTTTATTTTGAAACTGTGCTTGGCAGTTGCCAGCGGCGAAAACTTCTGGTGCTATCCCACGAGAAAAGGAACAGTGCTCTATCTTGCGCTGGAGGATTCGATGATGCGTCTGCAGAAGCGACTCTGCGCTATGACGGACGAAGGATCAGAGAATCTTTTCTTCTGCAATCGTGCGCCTCGTCTTGACGAAGGTCTCTTGGACGAGCTAAAGCTGTTCAAACAGGCTCATCCCGACACGGCGCTCATCGTAATCGATACGTTCCTTCTCGTTCGTGCGCCGGCTAAAAATAACGGTCAGAATATGTATGAGCGTGACTATGTGGAGATGAATCGGTTTCAGCAGTTCGCTATTGATAACGACCTCTCCATCGTACTTATTCATCACGGAAAAAAGGCTGAGGAAAGCGACCCGTACAAGCAGGCATCGGGTAGTATGGGTATGACTGCGGCAGCTGATTCCTATCTTCTGCTCAAGCGTCTTGATAGAATTGCTCGTGAGGGTACGCTCTATATTTCGGGGCGTGACAT
>JAZORA010000236.1:0-3681 GCA_045656365.1 Eubacteriales bacterium
GAAACTTCCGACTATTTGGTTTGAGAGTTGTCATTTTGCTTGTGCAGATTTTGAAAGACGGTTTTTTCGCATTCTTTGCTATTCGGCAAAGAACGCTCGCAAGAAAGCGAAGCCGGGACTCCGCCCCGGCGCCCCTCTCTATCCCGTGGTTTCCAAATACCGGACGTGGTTTTTGCTTTATCTAAAAATAACGCCGAAGGGACAAAATCCGTCCCTTCGGCTGTTTGTATATTGTGGAAAGATTAAACTTTTGTAAAGAATATGGAGAGAGCAATTCTTTTTGGTTTAAAGTTTTCTTTGCTTACTTTCTTTTTCAAAAGAAAGTAAGCGCGTCCTTACTCGCCGAGGTAGGCTTTTTTGATGCCTTCGTCGTTGATCAGGTCGGCGGCGTTACCTTCCATCTTAATAGATCCGGTTTCCAGCACGTAGACTCGGTCCGAGATGGTCATTGCCTTCTTTGCGTTCTGTTCTACGAGCAAAACAGTTTTTCCCGCCTTGCGGAAATTCTGAATGATCTCAAAGATTTCCGAAACGAGAAGGGGAGAAAGACCCATGGAGGGCTCATCCATTACGATCATTTCGGGATCGGACAAGAGGGCACGGCCCATGGCGAGCATCTGCTGCTCACCGCCCGAAAGGGTGCCTGCCAGCTGACGGCGACGCTCCTTCAGACGAGGGAACTCCTCAAAGACCTGATCCATCAGCTCGGCGGTTCTTGCCTTATCCTTTTGCGTATAAGCGCCCAGAAGCAGATTATCGTATACGGTCAGGTTCTGGAAGATGCGGCGTCCCTCGGGAACGTGAGCAAGGCTCAGACCGACGATCTTATGAGCGGGGATCTTGGTCAAATCCTGACCGTTGTAGGTGATCGAGCCGTGCTTGGGATGAAGCAGACCGGTCACGGTATGAAGGGTGGTGGTCTTGCCGGCACCGTTGGCACCGATCAGGGACACGATCTCTCCGCGGTTTACGTGGAAGGAAATGCCCTTCAGCGCTTGAATTACGCCGTAATAGACCTCCAAATCTTTGACTTGAAGTAATGGTTCAGACATGACTTGCCTCCTTTATTCGCCGATATACGCCTTGATTACGTTCGGGTCGTTCAAAACCTCGCTCGTAACGCCCTGCGCCAGCTCCGTACCGAAGTTCAGCACCGTCAGTCGCTCGCAGATTCCCGAAACCAAGCGCATATCGTGCTCGATCAGGAGAATGGTAATGCCAAAGTGCTGACGAATGAAGGAGATCACGTCCATGAGCTCCTGTGTTTCGTTGGGGTTCATGCCTGCGGCAGGCTCGTCAAGGAGAAGAAGGGTAGGGTTGGTTGCCATCGCACGGGCGATCTCCAGCTTTCTCTGCTTACCGTAGGGCAGATTTTGCGCCAGATAATCGGCATACTCCGCCAGATGAAAGACCTCAAGAAGCTCCATGGCGCGCTTACGGTACTCTGCCTCTGCCTTAAAGTGACGAGGGAGACGCAGCATGGACTGAAGCATATTGCAGTGGATCTGATTGCCAAGACCCACCATCACGTTTTCCAGGACGGTCAGGTTATTGAAAAGACGAATATTCTGGAAGGTACGGGCGATTCCCGCACGGTTGATCTCGAGGGGCGTCTTTCCCGTCAGATCCTTTCCGCAAAGGAAGAAACGACCCGACGTGGGCTTGTATACGCCCGTCAGAATGTTGAACGCCGTGGTTTTTCCCGCGCCGTTGGGTCCGATCAGGCCGTACAGCTCGCCGCGCTTGATGGACAGGCTTACGTCGTCCACGGCGCGCAGACCGCCGAACTGAATGCTGATGTGGTCTGCCTTGAGGACGATCTGGTTGCCGTTCTCATCCAAGGGACAGTTTCTGTATAAGGTTTCGTTTAAAGACATCGTTTCCGCTCCTTTCCTTTAGCGATCGTCCTGCGTGTCGGACGCGGATTCGCCGCCTTCGGGGGCAGTTTTGGGAGTTGCTTTCTTCCCTAAGAAGATGTTTTTGATCCAGTTGCCCGAAAGCTTTTCGCGCAGAGGCGCCAGCTTGGGAGCGGAGGTGATGATCATCATCACGATCAGGATGAGCGCATAGACCAGATTCTTCAGTCCTGCCAGGTTTCCTGTCAGCACAGAACGAAGCTGAACGTTGAGGAAGACGATAACGATGGAGGAGATCAGGCTTCCAAACACGCTTCCCATGCCGCCCAGCACCACCATAACGAGGAACTCGATGGAGTAGTTATAGTCGAAGATGTCAGGGCTGACCGTGGTGTAGTTGGCGAAGATAACGCCCGCAATACCCGCAAAGCAAGCGGAAATGGCAAATACGATCAGCTTGTAGTAGGTAATGTTAACACCCATGGAGCGCGCCGCGATCTCGTTGTCCTTGATGGCGGTGATGGCGCGTCCGTGCTTACTCTTCGTGATGTTCTGCACACAGAAGAGGGTCAGGAGTACCAGGATCAGGGCGATCAGGAAGAGATATTTGGCGTAGCTTGCCGCCATGCTCTTGATATTGAAGCCGATGGCGGGAACCTTGATCAGGGGATCAATGGCGATGTTCTTCAAAACACCGCGAACGATCTCACCAAAGGCGAGGGTAACGATCGCCAGATAGTCACCGCGAAGGCGAAGAGCGGGCAAGCCCACGACAAAACCAAAGAACATGGCGGCAACACCACCGGCGACGATGGCGAGAACCAGACGAAGCAGGGGAACGGGGATCAGCGCTTCGGTATAATAGATGGTCAAGCCACCTACGTAAGCGCCGATGTACATAAAGCCTGCGTGACCGAGGGAGAGCTCGCCGAGGAATCCAACCACCAGATTCAAGGATACGACCATGATCATGGTGTAGGCGATCTGGGTGAGAAGATCGGGAGTAACGATGGGCGTCCGACGGGTCAGGACACCGGCTACGGTCAGGATGGTTGCCACGACGGCAATGAATCCAACCAGCACGTAGGATTTATTGGTTGCTAAAAGCTTTCCGAATTTTTTCATAGCGCACCTCTTAAACCTTCTCATGGCGCTTTTTGCCAAGAATACCCGAGGGCTTCACCAGAAGCACGATGATCAGAATTCCAAACACGATCGCATCGGAATAAGGAGCGAGAAAATCGTATCGGAGCGCCAGCTTTTCCACGATACCGAGGATCAATCCGCCGATGGCGGCGCCGGGAATGCTTCCGATACCGCCAAGAACGGCGGCAACGAATGCCTTGATACCGGGCATAGCGCCAAGGGTAGGAGTGGTTACGGGCGCGATGAAAAGCATGAAGACGCTGGCGAGCGCCGCCAGAGCCGAGCCGATCGCAAAGGTGATGGCAATGGTACGGTTGACGTTGACGCCCATCAGCTGTGCTGCGCCGCGATCCTCGCTGACAGCCAGCATGGCGCGTCCCGTCTTGGATTTATTCACGAACACGGTCAGGGCGATCATCACGAGAACGCCGACGACCAATGTAATAATTGCCTCGGTTTTGATGGTAATTCCGCCAATGTCTATGGATTTGAAGTTGAACATGGGGACCTGCTTGGGGGTAACGGTAAAGATCAGCTGAGCCAGACTCTGCAGGAAGAAGCTGACACCGATGGCGGTGATCAGAACCGCCAGAGAGGGCGCGCCGCGCAGGGGGCGGTACGCGATCCGTTCCACGAGAACGCCCAGAAGGACGCAGAAAAGAACGGCAAAAAGGATCGC
>JAZORA010000237.1:0-4208 GCA_045656365.1 Eubacteriales bacterium
AGCACCAGAAACAGCAAAAACCGGTTATCAGTTCGGCTTGCCCGGTGGTATCCCGACTGATCGGATTGCGGTTCCCGTTTTTAAAGGATAATATTATTGATATCCGTCAACCCATGGAAGTGGCCGCTATGATGGCCAAAAAAGAGGCGCTGGAAAAGAATCCGGACCTGAAGCCGGAGGACGTGGGGGTTTGCTTTATTTCTCCCTGTCCCGCTAAGGTCAGCTACGTAAAGAATCCGCTTGGTGTGGAAAAGAGCGCGGTAACCGGCACGCTGGCGATCAGTGATTTCTACTTTAAGCTTCGAGCGAAGCGCAAGGATATCCAAGATCCGTTGCCTCTTTCGAGAACGGGAATTATCGGTCTGAACTGGGCAGGTTCCGGTGGGGAAGCTACCTCGTTGCTATCGGATAAATATCTGGCGGCGGATGGAATTGAAAACTGTATTCGTGTTTTGGATGAGATCGAAAACGGAACTCTGCATTCCTTGGAATTTGTCGAATTAAATGCTTGTATTGGCGGTTGCGTTGGTGGCGTTTTGAATGTTGAAAATCCTTTTATTGCTAAAGCAAGACTTCGCTCTCTTCGAAAGTATTTGCCGATCTCACGGAATCACGTGGATGCTCAAGATGATATTCCCGACGACTTGCTTTGGACGGAGCAACTGGCTCCCGATCTTTCCGAGACATTATCAAGCGACCGCATGACAGCGATTGCAAAAATGTCTCAGATTGAGGATATATATAAAACGCTTCCGCACTTGGATTGCGGCTCTTGTGGCGCTCCAAATTGTCATGCGCTTGCCGAGGATATTGTAAAGTGTGAGGCGCATGAGGAAGATTGCTTGATTAAACTTCGTGAAAACTTTGGCAGACACGATCATATTGAAACATAAGGAGGCAGATGCTGTGACGGTAAAGGAGCTTTCGGGTGCACTTCAATATAAGGTTCTGTGTATGCCCGATCCCGACCGAGTGGTCGAGGGAGGCTATGCGGGAGATCTGTTAAGTTGGGTCATGGGACGCTTGAATAGCGGTTCTGCCTGGGTAACAATCATGTCCAACGTGAATATCGTGGCGGTTGCGACCTTGTCGGATCCGTGTTGCATTATTCTTTCGGAGGATGTTCTTCCGGATGAGGGAGTGTTGGATCGGGCGGCTCAGCAGGGTATCAACGTGCTTTCGACTCCCAAGACCACGTTTGACGTCTGTCGTGAAATTGCTTCTGTACTATGATACCGTTCTTTTACGATCTACATATTCACTCCTGCCTGTCTCCTTGTGCGGACGACGATATGACTCCAAACAATATTGCGGGGATGGCGGCGCTGAAGGGCTTAAATATTTTGGCGCTGACCGATCATAATTCGTGTAAGAATTGTCCTGCTTTTTTTGAAGCATGTCGACGTCAGGGAATTGTTCCCATTGCCGGAATGGAGCTTTCCACGGCAGAAGATATACATTTGATCTGTTTGTTTGAGCATTTGGATGATGCGATGGCATTCGATCAAGAAATTTACCACCATCTCTTACCCATGAACAATCGCCCCGATATTTTTGGAAATCAAATGATTTTAGATGGCGACGACGAGATCATTGGAGAAGAGGAACGCTTGTTGATTTCTGCAACCGATCTCTTGATTGAGGATGCCATTGTGCTGGCAAGAAGCTTTGGAGCACACGTTCATCCTGCGCACATTGATCGGGAATCCAATGGAATTATTGCAACGCTTGGCGATATTCCGAAAGAATACGGTTTTCGTTGGTGTGAGCTAAATGATGGGGGCAATCTTGAAAAGTGTTGCAAAGCAGCGACATCTTTTCATCCAAGTTCGGTTCTTGTTTGCTCCGACGCTCATCATTTATGGGATATTAACGAGGCGGATCATTCGATTCTTTTGGAGGACGAGCCGTATAGCTCCGGCTTGATTCGCGAGAGGTTTTTTCAAGCTTTGCGCTCGGATTCATAATCCTTTGGATTCGGAAGCTTTCATTCGGTATTTATTTTAAAAATAAATAAATTAAAAATAAAATGGAGGGTTTTTTTCATCATGAAAAAGAATTTGACCACTGTTATGTTCCGTGGTACAAAGGCTCAGGAAGAGCAGCTTGATGCTGTGATTGAGCAGTACCGCGACACTCCGGGTGCATTGATGCCCGTGCTTCAAAAGGCACAGGATATCTACGGATATCTTCCTCTCGAGGTACAGCGTATGATCGCACTCAAAATGGGAATTTCCATGGAAGAGGTATACGGAGTATCTACCTTCTATTCCCAGTTTGTTCTGAATCCCAAGGGAGAGGTTGCGATTGCCGTATGCCTCGGTACCGCTTGCTATGTAAAGGGAAGCGGCGATATTTTGGACAAGATCACGCAGATTCTTGGCTTGCCCTCCGGTTCTACGACTCCTGACGGCAAGTATTCCTTGGAAGCAACCAGATGCATCGGCGCTTGTGGATTGGCTCCCGTTTTGACCATCAACAACGAGGTTTACGGTAGATTGGTTCCTGCTGATATGGATGCGATCCTTGAAAAGTATAAGTAAGCTTTAAAATGAAAGAATTATCGCTAAATATTCTGGATGTCGCAAAGAACTCGGTGGTAGCCGGCGCTTCCTTGATTGAGATTTTACTCAATACCGATGAAGCAGGCAATTTAACCCTGAAGATTTGTGACAACGGTTGCGGAATGAGCGAGGAAACTCTGCGAAACGTTACCGATCCTTTTTACACAACAAGAACCACCCGTAAGGTTGGGCTTGGATTGCCGCTTTTAAAATTAGCGGCAGAGCAAACGGGCGGTGGACTGCATATTGTTTCGTCTACCGAGATCGGAAAAAGCGGAACGACTCTTGTGGCGACCTTTGATACGAACAGTATTGATTGTATGCCAATGGGCGACATCATTTCAACCATTTGCATTTTGATCGCGGGAAGTCCCCAGATTGATTTTGTGTTTGTTGATCGAACCCCCGAACGAGAGGTTTCCTTACGTACCGCAGATCTTCGCGAGGTGTTGGGTAATGAAATTTCACTTGCCGCGCCTGAAATACAAGGATGGATCAAAGAGTATTTAACCGAGCAGTATTCTTCTGAAGCAAAGGATTAAATTTTTGATAAAATATATGGAGGATTCATTATGAAATCATTAGCGGAACTTGCTGCAATCAGAGATAGAATGCAGAGCAAGGTCGTCATTCGCGAGGGCGAAGCTTCCACGAGAGTCGTTGTTGGTATGGCAACCTGCGGTATTGCTGCGGGCGCAAGACCTGTCCTGAACGCATTCGTTGAGGGCGTGAACAACCTGAATCTGACGGACAAGGTTACGGTTACGCAGACCGGTTGTATCGGTATTTGCCAGTACGAGCCTGTGGTTGAGATTTTTGAAGAAGGCAAAGAAAAGGTAACCTACGTTAAGCTTACCGCTGAAAAGGCGGCAGAAATTGTTGAAAAGCACCTGAAGGGTGGACAGGTTGTGACCGAGTACACCATCGGCGCCAATTAAGACGGATTGAAATAAACGTTAAGAAAGGAAAAAAACTATGTTTAGATCGCATGTTTTGATTTGCGGCGGTACCGGTTGTACTTCTTCCAACAGCTTGAAGATTCAGGAAGCAATGAACAACGAGATCCTTGCCGCAGGTCTTGAAAACGAAGTTAAGGTCGTCCTGACCGGATGCTTTGGTCTTTGCGCCCTTGGTCCGATCATGATCGTATATCCCGAAGGCACGTTCTATAGCAATGTTAAGGTTGAGGATGCAAAGGAGATCGTCGAGGAGCATCTTTTGAAGGGTCGTCCCGTTGAAAGACTCGTATATCACGAGGCGAAGAGCGAGGATGTACATCACGCAACCTCCTTGTCTGAGACTTCCTTCTACAAGAAGCAGAAGAGAATTGCACTGCGTAACTGTGGTGTAATCAACCCTGAAAACATTGATGAGTACATCGCGATGGACGGTTATCGCGCGCTTGGTAAGGTTCTTACCGAAATGACGCCCGATGATGTTATCCAGACCATTCTTGATTCCGGTCTTCGCGGACGTGGTGGCGGCGGATTCCCCACGGGTCTGAAGTGGAAGTTTGCTTCGGGCAACCGCGGAAACGTTAAAAAGTATGTAGCTTGTAATGCGGACGAGGGTGACCCCGGTGCCTTTATGGACCGTTCGATCCTGGAGGGTGACCCCCACGCAGTGTTGGAGGCTATGGCAATC
>JAZORA010000238.1:0-3325 GCA_045656365.1 Eubacteriales bacterium
TTAGGGTTCTACCCCAGGTGTGGTGAACACCCATAGGGTTGTTGGCGGTAATGGGGCCGTCAATGAAACGGTACTTGGGACCGTTCTCGTTCTTTGCCTTCAGCTTTTTGAAGCACTCGTTTTCCTCCCAAAAGCCGAGGATCTCTTTTTCGTTCTCAACAAAGGAATACTTTGTGTCAAATTTCTCCTGCATTTGTTGATTTCCTTTCTATCTATCGTTAATGCGCGATAAAATTTTCTTCAAATTTACATACATAATTTATTATAGCACAGCCAGAAAAAAATGTCAATGATTTTTGCAATCTTTCAAAATATATGTTATAATAAAGTATAAACAAAAAAATCTAAAATTTTTCAGCAAAAAAATCGTGCAAAGCGAGGCGCTTTTCCGTCTATTTACAGTAGAGGAACTATTTTTGCTGAAAAGGAGTGCAATATGAAGACAACCGATGAAACGATCTCCGGGGCTTTTCTCGAGGATGAGGAGATCGTCGACTACTACTGGGCGAGA
Source organism: Eubacteriales bacterium (assembly GCA_045656365.1). Taxonomy (GTDB): domain Bacteria; phylum Bacillota; class Clostridia; order Oscillospirales; family CAG-272; genus HGM12713. Next base: position 512 of record JAZORA010000238.1, read on the forward strand.
GACGAACGCGCCATTGAGGAGACCTCTAAAAAGTACGGAAAATACCTGTATCGGATCGCTTACAACATCGTAAAGGATCATCAGGACAGCGAGGAGTGTCTCAACGACACCTATCTGCGCACATGGAACGGGATCCCGCCCGCGCGTCCCAAGCTGTTGCAGGTGTTTTTGTCAAAAATCACGCGAAACCTTGCGGTCGACCGCTTCCGCCACAACATGGCGGACAAGCGGATCCCCAGCGAGATGCTCAGCTCTCTTGAGGAGCTGGACGACGGCATCGTTTATTCGGCAAGCGTGGAGGAGGAATTTCTGATCGGCGAGATCACGCGGGTGCTCAACGAATTCCTTCGCTCACTTTCGGCGCAGAACGAGTTTATTTTCGTCTGCCGCTACTACTATTGCGATAGCATCGCCCACATTGCCGAAATGCTCGGAATGGGCAGAAACACGGTCTCCCGCGAGCTGACCGCCATGCGCGCGGCTCTGAGGGAGAAGCTGGAAAAGGAGGGAACAGTATGATGGATCGTAAGCATGAAGTGAAGATACAAGCGATCTCGGGCATCGACGACGAGATCATCGACCGAATCGCCAAGCGGCGCTTCGAGCTGTGGTCGCGGATCGGCAAGAGACGGCGCAAGACCTGGATCCCCTTGGTGGCGGGCGCGGCGAGCTTCTTTATGATCGTCATGGCGATCCTCTGGCTGATCCCCACGACCAAGCAGGTGCCCGTCTATCAGGGCATGAGTGTTTCAAAAACCCCCGCTGTGGTGGCAAGCGTGGAGGAGGATGCTCCCATTTACTCCCTGGCGTCGGCTCCCACGTGGCGTGTGGCGTCCATCTCGGATACGGCACTCTCGCGCTATGCTCTTTCCATGGTGCTGAAGAACGACAACGGCAACCATTACGGAAACAATAAGGGTGAGACCAACCCCCTCACCGAAGCCGAGTCGCTGACCGAGGCAGAAACCTCTTCGCTCGGAATCCTCGACGGTGACGATATCTATTACGGCGAGCGGGGCGGAGATATCTACATTACGGTACATATCAGCAACCCCGACTCCTTCGAGATTCTTTCCTTTACCCTCAACGGGGAGAAGTATTCCTCGTATATGTTTGAGGCGGGCTCGGATATGGAGCACCTGATTCTCAAGAAGAACGTGGGAGATGCGGAGGGTATCATTGAATATACCATCGACGCCATCAAGTACGTGGACGGCACCGAGATCAAGGACGTGCGGATGGACGGCAACCGTACGGTCAAGGTGGGTGTTTATACCGAAAATCAGCCCGAGGCGAAGGTTTCCAAGGCCGAAGCCGACTTTAACGCCGTAAGCTTCGAGGTATCTCTCACCGACGAGCTGAAGCTGATCTCCGAGAGCCGGGGCAAGGTGCGTGCGGTCCTTTATCTCGGTGAGGAAGAGGTAGCAGAGAAGGAATTGACGGTTGGAAAATCCAATTCGATCACTTTCGACGGCTTGGAGCTGGATACCGAATATCGGTACGCCATCGAAGCTGAATACGATAACCTCAGCGGCGTGGGCAGCTCGACCTACGTTCTGGAGGAGGGAACGATCCGTACCCTTGAGGCGCTGAAGTTTGACGGCATTGCCTCGACGCAGGGTGAGATCGCCTTCGGATTTATCTGGAACGAGGCGTACAAAGAGAAGGAGCTGATCTCTCTCGAACTTTATCTTGGCGGCGAGAAGGTCAAGGAGCTGGCTTTGACCGACCGCTCGGTATCGGGACTTCTGAGTGACAACGAGTACACCCTGAAGGCGACCTATTGGAACGGAAGCGAAGAAAAATTCATTACCTATCAGATCAAGACCCAAGCCAAGGCTGTGCCCGTGGTGGAGATCAAGAATCCCACCAAGACCCAGACGAGTATAGGGTTTGACATTGGCGTGACCGATACCGATAATGTGGGCGCGCTGACCAAGCTCGAGCTGCTCCACGGAAGCGACACACCCGTGGTTGCCGACAGCTTGGACGTAAGAAGCTTTACGAATCTCTTGTCGAACAACAATTACACGGTGAAGGTCACCTACGTCTACGACCTGAACGACGGTACGGGTGCGCATACCGTTACCAAGACCTTGAATATCAAGACCGCCGCCAAGGCGACGCCCGTGGTGGAGATCAAGAATCCCATCAAGACCCAGACGAGCATTGGATTTGATCTTGGCGAGACCGACGCGGATCAGGTTGGCGAGATTACGAAGCTCGAGCTGCTCCACGGAAACGACGATCCCGTGGTGGCGGATAACTTGAACGTAAGAAACTTTGCGAATCTGTTGTCGAACAACAATTACACGGTGAAGGTTACCTACGTATACGACTTGAACGACGGTACGGGCGCACATACCATTACCAAAACATTGGTAATCAAGACCGAGGCGAAGGCGACCCCCGTGGTGGAGATCAAGAATCCCACCAAGACCAAGACGAGCATTGGCTTTGACATTGGCGTGACCGACACGGATGGCGTAGGCGAGTTGACCAAGATCGAGCTGCTCCACGGAAACGATACGCCCGTGGTGGCGGATAACTTGAACGTAAGAAACTTTGCGAATCTGTTGTCGAACAATAATTACACGGTGAAGGTTACCTACGTATACGACTTGAACGACGGTACGGGCGCGCATACCATTGAAAAGACCTTGGATATCAAGACCGAAGCGAAGACCGCGCCCACCTTTGCCATCAAGAACGAGGAGGTTACCTACCAGAGTATTGTGGGTGAGTGCGATGTGACCGACCCCGATTCGATCCTCGCCTCCTACAAGGTGGAGATCTATCAGGGAACAACGCTTG
>JAZORA010000239.1:0-2098 GCA_045656365.1 Eubacteriales bacterium
CCCCGTATTCCCCGTCACGAGGATCCGCTCCGAGGGGACGCCCTCTCGCAAAAGCGTCTCCTGCGCCCGTACCGTCGGCGCAAAGTGGTGCTTGGCGAGAATCCCGATTGCCCGTCGGTTCCACTCCTCGGGAAAGGGCGCGGTGAGATCGTAGGTACGAAGTCCCGCCTCCACGTGCCCTACAGGAATTCCCATATAAAAAGCGGCAAGTGCCGTGCAAAAGGCAGTGGTGGTGTCCCCATGCACCAAAACGAGATCGGGAGATTCCCTCGCGAGGATCGGGCGAATTTCCGTCATGACCCGCTCGGTCACCTCAAAGAGATCCTGCCCCTCCCGCATGATATTCAGGTCGTAATCGGGAACCACGTCAAACCGCTCAAGGATCCCGTCCAAAAGCTCCCGATGCTGTGCCGTCACACAAAGACGGCATGCGAGCCCCTCTCTTTTCTTAAGCTCCTCCACCACAGGACACATCTTGATTGCCTCGGGCCGCGTGCCGAACACCACGAGAATCTTTTTCTTTCCCATCTTACCGCTCCTTTAATTTTCTCCCTTCACTTTATGAGAGAAATGAGAGAAATAGAACGGTGGAGCGTCGTCGAGGACGTCACCCCCTACCGAGTTTGAGTGTAGTGGCAATAATTTATCGTGTCATCCTGAGCGAAGCGAAGGATGACACGTTGAAATAAAAAACTCAGGACAGAGAATGATCCTGATTCTCTGTCCTAAACTTTTATTTAAAGCTTCAAATTTCCCCAAAGAGGCGGAGCGCCTCCATGGCGGCGTTTTGCTCGGCCTCTCGCTTGGATTTTCCGCGCCCTCTGCCGATCACGTTGGAATTGACGCGCGCCTCCACGTCAAAAATCTTGTCGTGGTCGGGTCCGCTTTCCCCAACGATATGATATTCCAGAAAATCGCCCTCCGCTTGTTGGATCAGCTGCTGAAGCTCGGTCTTCGGATCGGTTGCGATGGGGCTGTAATTCTCCTCAAGCTCCTTCTTAATAAAGGGGAGCACGAAGCGGCGCGCCGCCGCAAGTCCTTCCTCGCCCGCGTCCAGATAAATTGCCGCCACCAGCGCCTCAAAGGCATCCTCCAGCGTGGACTGACGATCTCTTCCGTTTCCCTTTTCCTCACCGTTTCCAAGATAAAGATACTTGCCAAGTTCGATAGAACGGGCATAGCTTGCCAGCGCCGAGGACTGCACCACTGCCTTGCGGCGCTGAGTCAGCTCTCCCTCGGGCATCTCTCCATATTCCAGAAACAGCGCCTCGCTGACTACCGCGCCAAGGATCGCGTCACCGAGAAACTCCAATCGCTCGTTGCAGGTGGCAATCCTCTTTTTCGCCTTCAGCTCGTTGGCGTAGGAGGAATGTGTCAAAGCCTCCGCCAGTAGCTCACGGCGGCAAAAGTGATATCCGATGGTCTCCTCCAATCGGGCAATGTTTTCCTCTCGCATTCTTCTATTTCCCTTCTGTTATTTCGTCGTTATGCTTCGCTCTCGCTTGCCGCCGCTTCCTTTTTCCGCTCGGCAAGACGGCCAAGAGAGGAGGTCAGCTCCTCGGTCAGATCGGTGTTGGCGGTAGCGATCGCCTGACGAATGGCATTCTTGAATGCCTTGGCGTCCGACGAGCCGTGCGCCTTGATGACGGGACGCTTGACACCGAGAATGGGCGCACCGCCGCACTCTCCCGCGTCAAAGCTTTTCTTGACGTCCGAAAGTCCGCCCTTGACCAAAAGATACGCCATTTTGGAGCGTGTATTCGCCAAAAACAGATTCTTCATGGTCTTCAGCATCAGCTTTCCCATGCCCTCCATGGTTTTGAGAAAGACGTTTCCCGTATATCCGTCGGCGACGATCACGTCGCAGGCGTCGTGCATCACGCGGTTTCCTTCGATATTTCCCACAAAGTTCAGCTCGGGGTTGGCGCGAAGGCGCGCGTAGGTCGCCTGCTGCAGCGCCGTACCCTTATGCTCCTCCGAGCCGTTATTCAAAAGCCCTACACGGGGATTCTCCACGCCCATGACCTTCTGCATATAGACCGAGCCCATGACCGCAAACTGCTCTAAGTATTCATCCGTCACGTCAATATTCGCGCCC
>JAZORA010000240.1:0-2166 GCA_045656365.1 Eubacteriales bacterium
GGTGTTGAGTAATTCCTGATGGGTGCCTTGTCCAACCACGCAGCCGTCGTCGAGGACCAGGATCAGATCAGCATGAAGAATTGAGGAGGCGCGTTGGGTTACGATCATGAGAGTCGGTTGATTTTCAAGATTCGACAAAGCGGTGCGAAGCCTGGATTCGGTTACGTAATCCAAGGCGGATGCTGAGTCGTCCAAGATCAAAAACGGAGCTCCTCTGAGAAGTGCGCGAGCAATGGTCAAACGTTGCTTTTGCCCACCCGAAAGATTGCTTCCGTTCTGCAGGATCGGTTCGTCGAGCCCATTTTCCTTCTCCTCTACAAAATCCTTGGCTTGAGCGGTCTCAAGGGCACGCCAAAGCTCTTCGTCGGTGGCGTTCTTTCGTCCCCATTCCAGATTGGAGCGTACGGTGCCCTTAAAGAGGGAAGCTTTTTGAGGAACTACTGCAAACAAGCCGTTCAGTTCGTTCTTTTCATAGCTTGCAATGTTTTTACCTTCTAAGAATACGTTACCGCTTGTTGGAAAATAAAAACCGGAAATTAAATTGATCAATGTGGTCTTGCCCGATCCCGTACCGCCGATAATACCAAGTGTTTGACCTTTATTTAACGAGAAGTTCACATTCGAAATTGCCTCGTCACCGTCCTTGTGATAGCGGAAGGATACGTTTTCAAGGGTGATGGCAGATTGGTTGTTGGATTGATTTACATCGGCTTTCCTCGACTCTTGGGAGGGGGTCTTTAAAATATCGGAGATTCGACGTGCGCTGGCAGAAGCTTTATTCAAGGTAATAATTAAATTAGCAAGCTTGATCAGCTCCACGAGAATCTGGGACATGTAGTTATAGAGCGCGATGAGCTCGCCCTGCGTCAACTCACCCGACTGAACGGTGATTGCTCCATTTCGGATCAGTAGGATGACGGCAAGATTTATGATCACATAGGTAAGGGGATTCATCAAGGCGGAAATCTTACCCGCGAAGCGTTGAATCTTTGTAAGAGCACCGTTGATTTCATCAAAATCGGCAATCTCGTCGGCTTCTTTATTAAATGCGCGAACCACCCGTGTTCCCGTATAATTGCTTCGTACTTTTCCGACTACACGATCCAAATGAGCCTGAGAGCGCTTGTAAATCGGAATGCTTACGAGCATGATTCCAAATACAATCAAAGCAAGCAAGGGAATTGCAACGGCAAAGATGAGAGCCAACTTTACGTCAATGGTGAACGCCATGATCATAGCACCAAAGACAATGAATGGGGAACGCATAAACAAACGCAGGAACATATTGATGCCCGTTTGCACCGAGTTCACGTCACCGGTCATACGCGTGATCAGCGTAGAGGTTCCGACCTTGTCGGTTACCGAATAGCTGAAGCTCTGAATATGAGAAAACAGTGCGCTACGAAGCTTGGTGGCAAAGCCAACAGCCGCCCGTGCCGCAAAGAATTGCGCACTGATGGCACAGACAAGACCGATCACACCAAGAGCGATCATAAATCCGCACATGGAAAAAATCGTTCCTTTGTCTCCCTGACGAATACCATCGTCAATAATCTTGGCAACCGCCAGAGGAACGAGCAGCTCAAATATAGCTTCTAAGCATTTAAAAGTAGGCGCAAGGAAAGATTCCTTGTAGTAGCCTTTAATAAATTTTAGCAAATGTTTCAAGAGGGCCTCCAAATTGATAACATCAAAATGATGAGCAAAATCATACATTATTCATTATAATATAAATTCGAATTTTTTTCAATATTTTTTCGAAAAAACTCTTGCATTTATAAAAAAACTGTGGTATAATATCACCTGTTGCGGAGGCATAGCTCAGCTGGTTAGAGTGCATGCTTGACATGCATGAGGTCACTGGTTCGATCCCAGTTGTCTCCACCATAAAATCTCGGGAGTATATCGACCGAGATTTTTTATTTCATACGCATTGAGGCAAGTAAATGAAAAAAGATAACACGAATAAAACACTCGAAAAATATTTACCTACATCAAAAACCATATTTGCATGGTTTAATAAAGAAAAAAGAAGGCAATATATTGGTATCGTACGCTCACAAGAAGAACGCTTCTCCGTTGAATTTTCTGATATAGGAATCGAATATATAGCACGTGGTATTTATATTTCTTATGACTGGATAATAGCTCCTGATTACGCATTAT
>JAZORA010000241.1:0-2827 GCA_045656365.1 Eubacteriales bacterium
AGAACGGGAAACTCTGGGGTTGACCTCGATCAGGTAGTACTCAGAGGTTTCGGGATTCAGCGCAAACTGCACATTGCAGCCGCCTTCAATCTTCAGCTCACGGATCAGCTTGATTGCGGAATCGTTGAGCATCTTTTCGTCTTCCTTGCTCAGGGTCATGATGGGAGCTACCACCAGGCTGTCGCCGGTGTGGACGCCAACGGGATCGATATTTTCCATACCGCAGATGGTAATGGCGTGGTCCTCGGAGTCACGCATAACCTCGAACTCGATCTCCTTGTATCCCTTCACGCTCTTTTCAATCAGTACCTGATGCACAGGAGACAAGGCGAATGCGTTTCGACCGATCTCAACCAGCTCCTCCTCGTTGTTGGCAAAGCCGCCGCCCGTTCCACCGAGGGTAAAGGCAGGGCGAAGAACCACGGGATAACCGATCGAAAGTGCCGCCTGCTTTGCCTCTTCAATGCTGTAGGTGATTTCGGAAGGAATGGTAGGCTCGCCAATGGACATGCACATCTCCTTAAAGAGCTCTCTGTCCTCTGCGCGCTCAATACTCTCGCTGCTCGTTCCGAGAAGCTCTACGCGGCACTCCTTGAGGATTCCCTTCTTCTCCAGCTGCATTGCCAGATTCAAGCCCGTCTGTCCACCGATGCCGGGAACGATGGCGTCAGGTCTTTCGTAACGAAGAATCTTCGCAATATACTCAAGAGTCAGCGGCTCCATATAAACCTTATCTGCAATGGTGGTGTCGGTCATAATCGTCGCGGGGTTGGAGTTGACGAGGACGACCTCATATCCCTCCTCCTTCAGAGCAAGACAAGCCTGCGTTCCCGCATAGTCAAACTCTGCCGCCTGACCGATGACAATCGGTCCCGATCCAATAATCAAAATCTTCTTAATGTCTGTTCTCTTTGCCATTTTTATTTCCTCCACAGCTTTCGCCAAATTTTACAAATATCATTTCATTCCGCGGCATAAACGATCTTGCCGTCCACCACCGTTAATTTACATACGCCAAACAGCTCTTCTCCCGCGAAGGGCGTCGCTTTTCCCTTGGAAAGGAAGGCGTTCGGATCGACACGGAAGGACTCGTCCAAGCGCCAAACCGAAAAATCGTTTCCAAGAGGAATTCCAAATCTCCGTCTTGGATTCCAAACAAGCAGATCCATAAGCTTGTCCATGCTCATTTTTCCCGTTCGTACAAAGTGCGTATACATAGCGGAAAATGCGGTTTCAATGCCGACGATTCCAAAGGGACTTCCCGCAAGACCTCTCGCCTTCTCCTCCGCAGAGTGAGGGGCATGATCGGTGGCGATCATGTCAATCGTGCCGTCAAGAATTCCCTCGATCAGGGCTTCCCGATCCTCTTTTCCACGGATGGGCGGATTCATTTTAAATCGTCCGTCCTCCTGAAGATCGCTGTCATCGAAAATCAAATAGTGGGGTGCCGTCTCACAGGTGACGTTGACGCCGCGCTTCTTTGCCTGGCGGATCAGATCCACACTTTCCTTGGTTGAAATATGACAGACGTGATACGCGCAACCGATCTCCTCCACAAGCTTCAGGTCTCTCGCGATGGGACCGTACTCGCTCTCGGAGCAGATTCCTTTATGACCGTGCGCCCGTGCGTACACGCCGTCGTGAATATATCCGCCAAACAAGAGTGCGTTATCCTCGCAATGCGCCGAGATGATCGCACCAAGCTCTTTTGCCTTCATCATAGCGGCACGCATCATTTCCTCGCTCTGGACACCTCGTCCATCGTCCGAGAAGCCGATCACGAGGGGCGCCATGGCATCCATATCAACCAGATCGATCCCCGCCTCCATTTTTGTAATCGAACCAAAGGGATAGACGTGAATGACCGCATCTCTCTCAATGAGATCGGTCTGAAGCTTCAAATGCTCGGGGCTGTCGGGCACGGGATTGAGGTTTGGCATGGTACAAACCGCCGTATAACCTCCCCTTGCCGATGCTTTGCTTCCGCTCTTCACAGTCTCCTTATAAGAAAAGCCCGGCTCACGAAAATGCACATGCACATCACAAAAGCCGGGGAAAATGGTATATTCGGGAGAGTGGAAAAGAGAAGGCAAAAAAGCCTTCGCTTCTTCAATAGAGAAAATGGAAGAATCAGAAAAAGAAGCCTCGGAAGTCATGCTCGTCATGTTCTTCAATTTTTCGCCGTAATGGTTCATCATGATACTTCCCTTTTAATCCTTTCTGTCGTTCTCTTCTGTCGCATCTATGCTACAGATATATACGCCGTTCTCTCCGTCGATCTCCTCAACCGAAACGGCAATCAATTCATTTTTTGAGGTGGGAACGTTCTTTCCCACGTAATCGGGGCGAATGGGCAGCTCTCTGTGTCCGCGATCCACCAGAACCGCAAGCTGCACCGCGCGCGGGCGCGCATTGGCAAACACCGCCTCCAGTGCGGCGCGCGCCGTTCTGCCCGTATAAAGCACGTCATCCACAATGATGACTGTTTTTTCACGAATATCACAGGGAAAATGGCAGCTTCCCGCCGTGCTCTGCTTGTCCTCCTCGGTCAGATCGTCCCGATGAAGGGTAATATCCAGATGTCCGAGCGGAACGTCCACTCCCTCAAAGCGCTTGATGTTCTCTGCCAGCTTTGCCGCCAACGGGATTCCCCTGCGTTTGACACCCAGAAGGCAGATCTCCTCCACGCCTCGGTTGCGTTCGATGATCTCGTGCGTGATTCTTGCCATGGCTCGTCCAATGGCAGCCTCATCCATGATCATCGCTTTTTTCTTGATTACACGACCATTCGTCATGCTCACTCCACCCTTTCTTTGGGTTTTGGATA
>JAZORA010000242.1:0-5742 GCA_045656365.1 Eubacteriales bacterium
CCATGACCGAGGAGGTCGTTCCCTACCGTGAGGACAAGGACGTTTTCTTCGTTGGCGGAAAGGGAGATCTTCTCACCTTCCGCGAAGGTGATTTCGTTGTCTTCTGCCCTGCGGACGCCCACAAGCCCGGTCTTGGTGTAGGAATCAGCCGTAAGGTGGTCGTAAAGGTTCCGATCCCCGAGGAAAACTAAGGGATTTTATGAAGCAGAATTATCAGCTTCTTTTAGAAGAGATTCTGGAGAAGGAGTGCCGTGGGGAGAAGCGTCCCACCCTGCTTCTTCACGCCTGCTGTGCCCCCTGCTCCTCCTACGTTCTGGAATATCTCTCCGAATATTTTGATATCACGCTGTTTTTCTACAACCCCAACATTGCCCCCGAGGAGGAATACCGCTTTCGGGAGGCGGAGCTATGCCGTCTGGTTCGTGAGATGGGTCTTTCCGATCGGGTAAAGCTTCTTTCGGGTCGTTATGACCCCGAGGAGTTTGTGTCGATTGCCAAGGGACTCGAGGATCTGCCCGAGGGCGGAAGCCGCTGTGCGGCGTGCTATCGCCTGCGTCTTCGGGAGAGCGCCCGCGTTGCCGCGGAGGGTGGCTTTGACTATTACACCACTACCCTCTCCATCAGTCCCTACAAGAACGCCGAGTGGCTGAACGTGATCGGCACAGAGGAAGGAGAGGCGGCAGGGATTCGCTATCTCCCCTCGGATTTCAAAAAGAAAAACGGCTACCGCCGTTCCTGTGAGCTATCCTCGGAGTACGGTCTTTACCGTCAGGATTATTGCGGCTGCGTGTATTCCAAAGCTGCCAAAGACACGCGCAAGGAAGGAATATAATCATAAAAGCGATTGTCAGACGACAATCGCTTTTTAGATTTGAACAATGATCATCTGCTTGTTCATTTTTTTCGTGTATTTTACCGTATATTGTGTTCCCTTAGAATGACCGTCCCATACCACAAGTACAGAATCAGCCATATCCACCATTTGCTCGCTCCGTTTCAGTGGTGCGCATCTTCCGTAAAGGTCATAGCGTGGGCGTATGATATATTTGGATAGACGATGCCGGTCGGCGTATTGCTCCGCCAAGCTATCAATCCCGTCTGCGCCTCCGCTGATAATCGTATCAACATCGGCAGGAATATACTGTGACAGATCAAACTCCTTAATACTCCGCGATCCAACGATCAACAACTTCATGAATCAATCCCCTTTCTTTTGTATATATACTTATATAAGTATATACCAAACCAAGGAAATTGTCAAGTAGGTATATATTCAGTAGAATATATACAGTAAAAGGAGGGGTGTTTATGGTAAGATTAACGATTGATCAATATTTGGATCAACACGGCATTACACGCTATGAGTTAGCTAAGCGAACCGAAATCAAATTTCAAACGATTGACCGCTACTATAAAAATCGAGTTGTTCGTTACGACAGCTATATTTTAGACCGTATTTGCGATGCTTTGGATTGTAAGCTTTGTGACATTCTTGAATACACGAAAGATACCGATCCAAAAGCCCCATAATACCCTACCTGCTCAGATATCAATAACCCGAGCATACAAAAAACCGATACGAAGATTTTCGTATCGGTTTTCTTTTGTTCCTACGATAGCATTCTTCTCATCCGTCGGACTCTTTCCTCGGCATGAGTGCTGAAGATGTACTCTGTCCCCTCCATAGATCGGCGCAGCTGCAGGATCTCCTCCTCTCGCCCGAGAAGCGCGCAAATCACGTCGTGAGGATTGCGCTCCCGTCGGCATGCTCCCTGACAGAGTCCAAAAATCGGAGGGTCGATTCCTCTTCCCAGCATCCACCGACCAAGTCGGCGGATCTCCTCCGCTACTTCAATCGAAAATTCATCAAGACAAGTGCAAAGCTCGGGGTACGCGTCTCCCCATCGGATCGAGGCATACAATAGCTCCGACACCTCGTCGAGCATCAAAGACAACAGTCGAACCGCTTTTTGCCGCTCATGATGGCCGCATCTGCTTCTTCTTTCTCTCATGATTTCATCCCTCCCTCTCTTCTCACCGTATGCGCGATCTTGCCGACTGGTTCCTCTTTTTCTTTTTCATCGCGCCCTCTTTACAAACGCAAGATTCCGTGGTATAATAAAACTGGTATTAGTAAAAAACAAAACACGAGAGGATTCGTATAATCAGATGCGGTATCAAATTGATCAGAATAAGAACACTTCGGCATACATGCAGTTATATGAGCAACTTCGGGAGGATATTATCAAGGGTGTCTATCCCGACGGAAAAAAGCTTCCCTCCAAGCGGCTCCTTGCCGAGGAATCGGGGTGCAGCGTCATCACCGTGGAGCACGCCTACGCCATTCTCTCGGACGAAGGATACGTAGAAGCACGAGAGCGAAGCGGCTACTTTGTCGCCTACCGTCGGGACGATTTTTTCTCTGCCGCCGAAATCGCTCTTCCCCATCCCGTCGCCCGCATGAAGCCGTCAAGGAGCGAATTTCCCTTTTCCATTCTTGCCAAAACCATGCGTCGGGTGCTACTTGAGAAGGGAGAGCAGATTCTCGTCAAATCCCCGAACCACGGATGTCCTGAGCTGAGGAGCGCCATTGCCGCCTATCTTGCCAGAAGCAACGGAATGGTCGTCCGCCCCGAACAGATTGTGGTAGGCTCGGGTGCGGAATATCTCTACGGCATCATCATTCAGCTTCTCGGCAGGAATCGGATCGTGGGGCTTGAATCCCCCGGCTACGATAAGATCCGACGCGTATACGAGGCGAATGGCGTTCGGTGTGAGCTACTCAAGATGGGCGCTGACGGAATCAAAAGCGAGGAGCTGGCACGGACGCGGGCAACCGTTCTGCACGTGACCCCCTTCCACAGCTTCCCCAGCGGCATTACCGCCGGTGCCTCCAAGCGCGCCGAGTATCTTCGATTCGCCCAAGCGCGCGGCGGATATATCGTGGAGGACAACTACGACTCGGAGCTGACCGTCTCAAGAAAGCACGAGGAGACCGTGTTTTCTCTTTCCAAGGACGGCTCGGTCATCTACCTGAACACCTTTTCCCAGACCATCGCCCCCTCGATTCGTGTGGGCTATATGGTCCTTCCCCTCTCCTTGCTCCCCGAATTCGAGAAAAAGCTTGGATTTTTCTCCTGCTCGGTTCCCGTTTTTGAGCAATACGTGCTCTCAGAGCTTCTCCAAAACGGCGACTTTGAAAGGCACATAAACCGTGTCCGCCGTCTGCGTCGCGCCAAGGCGCAAGCCGAGAAAAAAGAACAAAAGAGCTAAAAAACCGCTTACGACTCATGGTCGTAAGCGGTTTTTGTGTTGTCTCAAAGTGAGGAATACATGCGATAAAGCTCGGCGTAGATGCCTCCCTTTTCGAGAAGCTCGGCGTGTGTGCCCGCCTCCTCAATGCCGTTCTCGGTCAAAACCAAAATTCGGTCGGCATTGCGAATGGTGGTCAAACGGTGGGCGATCGTCAGGGTCGTCCGTCCCTTTGCCAGCTTTTCAAGAGATTCCTGCACCAGCTTTTCACTCTCGTTGTCCAGAGCGCTGGTGGCCTCGTCCAAAATCAGGATGGGAGGATTCTTCAGGAAAACGCGGGCAATGGAAATTCTCTGCTTTTGTCCGCCCGACAGCTTGACACCGCGCTCACCCACATAGGTATGATACCCATCGGGAAGCGCCGCGATAAAGTCGTGGGCGCCCGCAAGACGAGCCGCCGCCTCGATCTCCTCGTCGGTGGCGTCCTTCTTTCCGTAGGCAATATTCTCACGAATACTGCCCGAGAAGAGGTACACGTCCTGTGCTACCACACCAATGTTTTCGCGCAGAGAATGAAGAGTCACGTTACGGATATCCTCGCCATCCAGAAGAATTTCTCCTCCCGATACGTCGTAAAATCTGGGAACCAGGGAGCAAAGGGTCGTCTTTCCACCGCCCGAAGGCCCCACAAGCGCAATGCTCTCGCCTGCCTTGACCACCAGATCCAGGTGTGTCAGCACGTTCCGATGCTCGGTCTCGTAATGGAAGGAAACGTCACGAAATTCGAGATCTCCCTTGACCCGTCCCAGCTCCTTCGCATCCTCTCGGTCACGAATATCGGGCTCGATATCCATGATCTCGCAAAAGCGCTCGACGCCCGTCAAGCCTCTCTGGAACTGCTCGGCAAACTCCACGATCCGTCGGATAGAGGTCAGAAGCGTGGTCACGAACATGAGATACGCCAGATAGTCGGCGGCGTTGATCTCACCCTTCATCATAAAGAGGGCACCTGCCACCACCACCACGATATACATCACACCGTCAAAGAGACGGGTGGAGGACTGAAAGCCTGCCATAATGTGATAGACCTTGGTTTTGATGGACAAAAATTTGCGGTTTCCCTCCTCAAATTTTTCCTCCTCCACCTCTTCATTCGCAAAGGATTTTACCACGCGAATACCAAGAAGACTGTCCTCGATCTGAGAATTGAGCTCGCCCACCTGCTTTCTCGACTCGCGGAATCCCGCCCGCATTTTCCGATTGAACACCGTCAACACGAGAATCATGGGAGGAATGACCGAGAAGACGATCAGGGTCAGCGGAACGCTCATGGTACAAAGGATCACGAAGGAGCAAACGATCTTAATGCCCGAGATAAAGAACTCCTCGGGGCAGTGATGGGCAAACTCGGTCACGTCAAAGAGGTCGCTGGTCATTCTCGACATGAGCGTTCCCACCTTGGCGTTATCGTAATAGGAGAAGGAAAGCTTTTGGAGGTGTCCGAAAAAGTCCCGTCTCATATCTGTCTCAAGACGCGTTCCCATGATGTGTCCCACCGACGCCATGTAATAGTTGGCAGCCGTATCGATGACCCGAAGCAGAACGTAGAGAATTCCGCAACGAAGGATCAGCTCCACCGTCAAGGTCATGGGCTCGGAGGTTGCCGCATTGGTAATACTCCGTACGAGAAGGGGCAAAACCAGCTCACAAAGAGTGGTCAGCGCGGCGCAAAACAAATCAAAGACCAAAATCCACTTGTATTTTTTATAGTAGGGCAAAAAGCGACGAAGCAGCTGTATCGTGCCTCGCTTTTCTCCCTCTTTTTTTAACTTCTTTTTATGCTTCGACATAACAATTCCTCGTTTTTATTTTAAAATCCTTTACATTATAGCACAAAAATCCTTTTTCGTCAATTCACGAGTTAAAAACAGGAAAAGGTTTTTTCCAGATAGTCCGCGATCCGTTCGGCGGCGTGTCCGTCTCCATAGGGGCTCTGCTTCTTCGACATCACCGAATAGAGGGCATCATTCTCAAGAAGCTCCCGTACGCCCCGATAGACCGAGCCCTCCCCCGTACCAATCAGGCGGGAGACCCCCGCCTCCAAGCCCTCCTGCCGCTCGGTTCGGCTTCGTAAGATCAGCACAGGCTTTCCAAGGGCGGGGGCTTCCTCTTGAATCCCACCGCTGTCGGTGAGAACCAAATGACATCTTGCCATAGCATTGTGAAAATCGATCACGTCCATGGGGGCGGTAAGCCGTACTCGTTCCTCCCCCGCAAATTCCTCCTTTGCCACACGACGAACCGCGGGGTTAGGGTGGATAGGATAGATCAGCTTCACGTCGGAGAACTCCGAAAGGATCCGTCGGATCCCTCGGAATGCCCGACGCATGGGCTCTCCCTGATTTTCCCGACGATGCGCCGTCAGAAGAAGCAGCCGACTACCCCTCGCCCATTCCAAATCGGGGTGCGTATAATTCTCCCGCACCGTTC
>JAZORA010000243.1:0-2764 GCA_045656365.1 Eubacteriales bacterium
TTTAAGTTTACTGAGAAGCCAAAGAATCCCGATAGCACGAAGGCTTCGATGGGAATCTACATTTTCTCGAAGGACGTTCTTTTCCGCTATTTGACGGAGGACGCTAAGGATCCCACAAGCGCCAATGACTTTGGTAAGAATATTATCCCCGCTATGCTTGCCGCAAAGGAAAGAATGTATTCGTATCCCTTCAGCGGATATTGGAAGGATGTTGGAACGATTTCTTCCTTGTGGGAAGCCAATATGGATCTTCTGGGCGAACATCCCGAGATTTATTTAAATGATGAGGAGTGGAGAATTTTTTCCCGTCATGAGGCGCATGCTCCACAGTTTGTTGGTGCGGATGCGGTAATTGATAATAGTACCATTACCGAGGGCTGTGAGATCTATGGAACGGTTCGCAATTCGGTTTTGGGCGCAGGTGTTCTGGTGTCACGGGGGGCACTTGTTGAAGACGCCGTGATTATGGAAAACGTTGTCATCGGCGAGGGCGCGCAGATTAGATACTCGATCGTTGACGAGTGCGCGACCATTGGCGCGGGCGCTTCAATTGGTAAAACGCCGAAGAAGGCAAAAGGAATTACGGTAATTGCCGCAGGATTGGCGATTCCAGAGAAAGTGGAAATCGGCGATAATGAAATGATTTCGGATCTTTCTGATCTTAAGGTAACGGAGGAGGTTTAATATGGAAGTTGCAGGATTAATTTTTTCCAATATACATAATTCGTCCATTCCCGAATTGACAAATATTCGAACCATGGCGTCCGTACCTTTTGGCTGTCGGTACCGCTTGATTGACTTTCCGCTTTCCAACATGGTCAATTCCGGTATTACGAAGATCGGTATTATTGCACATAACAATTATCAGTCTCTGATGGATCACATTGGAACGGGAAAGGACTGGGATCTGGCAAGACGCTCGGGCGGTATCAAGCTGCTTCCTCCCTTTGTTACGACCTTTGAAAATTCGAACGGCGGTCGTCTTTTTACCTCTCGACTTGAGGCGCTCATGGGAGTTTCTAACTTCATTTCCCGTTGTACCGAGGATTATATGGTTCTTTCGGATTGTGACGGAATCTGCAATATTGATCTTTCTGATGTGATCGATCAGCACATTGCAAACGGAGCGGATCTGACCATCGTGACGCGCAAGGTGGACGAGGGTAATATGGATATTGCCGATCGAAGCAAGATCATTACCGCGGATGAATCCGGTCGAGTTATCGACGTTGCTTCCTATGTGCGCGGCGAGGAGGTTTCGGAAATCAGCACGAATATTATGGTTGTGAACCGTCTGTTCCTTTTGAATGCGATCAGTGATGCAGGAGCTCACGGATATACCGATCTTTACCGCGACATTATTGCACATCGCATTGCCAAGATTCGTTGCTTCCGTTATCTTTACGAGGGGATTTACATTCAGTTAACTTCGCTCGAAAGTTATTTCCAGAACTCCATGAAGCTGTTGGATAATGATGTGAGAGCCGGCTTGTTCCATGTGGAGAACCGTCCGATTTATACCAAGCTTCGCAACTCTGCGCCTACTCGCTATACGGGGGATGCGAAGGTTGTAAACAGCTATGTGGCAGACGGATGCGTGATTGAAGGAACGGTGGAAAACTCCATTCTCTTCCGTGGCGTTCAGGTTGGAAAGGGAACGGTCGTTAAGAATTCGATTCTGATGCAGGATACCTTTACAGGCAACAACGTTTCGCTGAATTGCGTGATCACCGATAAAAACGTGGTGGTTCGTGACGGTAGAGCATTGTCCGGTCATGAATCGATGCCGTTCTTTATTCCTAAGGGCTCTATGGTTTGATAGGCATATATAATTTTTGATATAAACTTCCCGAAAGGGAAGTTTATATCCGTCATAGGAAAAAATATTTCAAACGAGAAGGAAATGATATGAAAAAGATTTTATTGATTGGCGCGGAAGCAATGCCCTTTGCGGCAACGGGTGGACTGGGTGATGTTCTTGGTTCTCTTCCTACGGCGATTCAGTCGGCGGCGGAAGGAAATGCGGATGTGCGTGTGGTGATCCCTCTTTACGGTGCGGTGTCAAAGCATTGGAGATCTCAGATGAAGCAGGAAGTCGTTTATGAGGTGTCTCTGTCGTGGCGCAGACAGTATTGCGGTGTGTATAGTCTGGTAAAGGACGGAGTTACTTATTATTTTATTGATAACGAGTATTACTTTAAGCGGGAAACCTTATACGGATGCCTTGACGATGGAGAACGGTTTGCTTTCTTCTGTAAGGCTGCGATCGACATGCTTGGTATGATCGATTTCTATCCTGACGTGATTCACGCGCATGATTGGCAAGCGGCTCTTAGTTTGATTTATCTCAATCGAAAATATCGTCAAATTCCCGGATATCAATACATTAAAACCGTGTTTACGATTCATAATATTGAATATCAGGGGAAATACGGCTTCCCCTTGCTCGGTGACGTTTTTGAACTGGGTGATGTGGATCGTCACGTGGTGGAATACGATGGCTGTATCAATTTGATGAAGGGGGCAATCGTATGTGCAGATAAGGTTAGCACAGTAAGTCCCAGATATGCTCAGGAGATTCAAAGCCCAGAATATGCCCATGGATTGGATCCGATTTTACGGGAGCAGTCAAGCAAGCTTTGCGAAATACTCAACGGCATAGATTATATGTATTATAATCCGGAACGGGACCCTGTAATCGCTAAGAATTTTAACAGCGACTCATTAGCGGACAAGTTTGAGAACAAACTGGCGCTTCAAAAAG
>JAZORA010000244.1:0-4143 GCA_045656365.1 Eubacteriales bacterium
GTTAGTCATAATGTCCATATCTGTCTGTGCAGCTCTGTATCCGTCACGATATCCCTTGTCATATTGCTCTCGGTCATATCGCAAGGCTTTGATGAGTTCTTCCTTGTCAACGACAATACCGTACTCCCAAACTGCTTTGCAGATGTCATCCTCAATCTTCGTAGTAACGCTCTTTTGGATGATTTTAATAGGTGATTCGTATTTCGGTTTTCCCAACAAATCATCCAATATCGCTTCTTCGCTCGGTTTTTTGTAATCGTACCTTACTCGCGGAAAATCGCGTTTGTCCATATCATTCTCCTTCCACATAGCACCAAGATTGAGGCGGTCTCGTTATCGGTGGGTTAAAGTGATAATTCACTCCGCAATGGTTGAAATCTCCCAACGCCCTCGGCTCGTCATAGATTACAAGATCGGAGATGTGCCAAGCGCAACCTTGCTTCCCATTCAAGTACGATGTAAGTTCCTCAAAGGAAAGGCAAGCGTATTCCTCTCCATATTCCCAACCGCAAATGTACTGATTGGGGAATGTGGGGGTATCAAAATGCGGCTTTATGTCGTAGATTTTATCGCACACAAACGCGCCTATGACCTTTCCCTTGTGTGCCTTGTAGTAAATCGCCTTGCCGTTCTCGTCAAAGCCCCGTAAGGTCTTTTCTGCAAAGGAATTGTCCTTCGTGCAATAGATATAGCACTTAAACGGCGTTTCCAGTTTCGGCTTGGTCTTTCTCACCTCAACCGTCTTTTTGCCCGATGCAATCAGTTCGCACCATTTCGGTTGAATGCTTATTAAAACGGATTTCATATTACTCTCCTTCCAACAGTTCGGGGTTGTCGTGGATGTTGCCGATTATTTCAATTTCGTTTGGATATTCGTTAAAGATTATGTCAATAGCAGGGTTGTTTCTGCATTTCCAATCGGGCTTATTTGTCTTAACGCAATAACAACCGAAAGAATGGTTAATTATTCCCATAATATCGCCAAACTTGACAATATCCCCCTCAAAGATCTTCTTGCCGTTCTTGTCGGTCAGACCTGTGTATTGTCCAACGGTGTCAGTATAAACCACCCTTTTTTCTGTCGGCTGTTCCAATTCAACATCCATACTACCGTAAATGATTGAAAAAGACCCTTTGCCTTGACATATACCGCCATACACCCAATTGCTCGGCACTTTTTCGCCGTTCATTCGCACTTTTTCGCCAAGCCGCCTTGTTTGCCCTCTGAAAAGTATCTCTCTCATATCACTCACCGCCTTTCCGTTCTCTCTCTTTTCGCTGAAATTCACTTATTTTTCGCTCATCATAGCCGCATATGTGCGACATAGTAACCGCCCTATTTATAGCGGTCAAGAGGGGTTTCAACTGCATATGCAAATTAAATGTCGCGGTATTTTCGCATTTTTCGCAAAGTGGAATTTCTATGTATATGCCACAATAGTCAAAGGCGAAATTTTCGCTTGTTTTTTTTGATTGACAACAAGCGCACTTTCTTTTTTCACTCTTTGTTACAAAATTCATTCCGCACCGCCTTTCATCTTCGCGCCGCAGTTGGAGCAGAATGACGTTCTCTTATGCGCAGGTTCGTGACATAAGGAACAACTGTTTGCCTGAAAATAGTCGCGTTCCTTTCCTTTCCAATCACATTTCTTTACCAATTCACTTATCCATTTACCCTCGCTCTGCTTGCGGTAGCCAGCGTTATAAAGGGCTTCGGCAATCTCGTCTGCGGTTTCAACGCAAGAAATATCGGTGTTTTCATAAATCGCCATCGCCATCTCCTCAATCTGCTTCTCTTTGCTCATTGTCTGCCTCCTATGCACTATATGCCTTTTCAAGATCAGCAACGGTTTTCAACACCTTTTTGTATGCCATATCCGCGCAATTCGCTCTGATCAGAGCCGTAGCAACGGGAGGGCATACTGCATTCCCCAGACGAGCGATCTGCTTCGCCTCGCTATACTTTTTGCCGATCGCTTGCTCAATGTCAATTATGTAATCCACCGGGAAGCCCTGCGCGAGTTTGAGTTCCTCTGCTCTTAACATACGCATGCCAATATCACCGATGAAATAAGGCGTACCGCTTATCTCGATGATAAGGATCTCGTTCTCTTTGATGGAATAATCCGCGTACTCGTTAAGGAGATTGCGTACCTCGTTCCAATGACAAAGATCCTGCGTATTATCCACGGGGAGCAGATACGTTCTTATTTCCGCAAAATGGCCGGCAGAAGTAGTCAGAGTAGGCATCGGTTCATCGAGACCTTTGCCGTCCATATTCTTACGCAGCACACAAAGATTGCTCGCCATAACAGCATACCTCGGCGAACCGTCAACCGTCATTATGGGATCGGCAATTCTTTGGCCTCGCACCTCTCTTGCACTCTGCTCAGAATGATACTGTAGAAGCGCGGGAGCAGTAAGATACTGCTTACAAGACGAAACTACGGTAGAAACAGGCTCATTCACGCTATTTACACGAGGAGCTTGGTTCTTGTTCTCTCCGTAACCGATCGGTACTATATAAGGCGTGACGGCACCAAATCGTATCGCACCCGGCATAACCGTATCAAGTGGTTGCTTGGCTCCTTGGCCAAGACTGTTCTGCTGAAACTTTGTAAGAAAAGGCGTAGACGCCGCAAAGCACGCCTTGCCCGTTACGGTATTAAGCGGCAATTTTACATCGTGCGTGCCAGGTCCGCTCTTGTGAGAGCATTCTACCAATGTAGGAGTTACTACAAAATGCTTATTGACCGCCGTTTGTGTCGACATAGGTTTTGCAATATCCCGTGGAGGATTTTCGTAATTCGCTTGTACCAAATTCGGCGTTATAAGATAATGGTGATTTGCGCTCGTCTGCGTGCTCATAGGTCTATCTACGTCCTGAAAAGGATTATCAAAATTCATCTCCAGGATATAGGGCTTCGGGTTCTTTATGACAAATTTATCAAGACCCCGCGCCACTCTGCGCAGAGTGTTCTTAACAAGGGGCTTCTTGCGCTCAAAGATAGAGGGACAAGGGATGCTCCAATCTATGCACTCTGCTGCGGTACGATATGGCTTCAAGCCCTTACCCTTACCGTGCGTTGCTTCCGGGAATACAATGGGCTTACCATCATTTCTCGCGACGAGATAAAAGCGTTTTCGTATAGTTGGAGCGCCATAATCGCACGCTTTGAGCACCTTAAACTCAACCTTGTATCCAAGACCATTGATAAGACGCTGCTCGTCGGCACTTCCACGTTCAATCTGCAGAAACTCACACGCCTCCGCAAGCGCAGGGCAATCCGGCTCTACGCCATCAGATAGCATTCCAACGAACGATTTGAACGTTTCGCCTGCGTGCTCGGGATCGGGGCGGCTCTTGCCGTCTGCATCCGTAATAAGCGGTCCCCAGGTCTGTATCTCCTCAACGTTCTCCATAAAGATACATCTCGGCGCTACGCTCGACATAGCCCATTTGATGATAACCCAGGAAAGCCCTCTGATCTTATGCTCTACGGGCTTATTGCCTTTTGCCCGGGAGAAGTGCTTGCAATCGGGTGAAAACCAGGCTATGCCGACATGTCTGCCGCCCGGTACTTCCTCGGGATGTGGCGCAAATACATGCTCCTGGTAGTGCGTGGTATAAGGGTGATTTACGGAGTGCATAGCAATCGCATCCGCATCGTGGTTTACGGCTATATCAACCGGTCTGCCCGTTGCAAGCTCAATGCCAACGGAAGCGCCGCCTCCGCCTGCAAAGTTGTCTATAATAAGTTCGTCAAAAAAAGTTCCTTGATATTTCATTTGCCCGTCTCCTTATTTTGTCCATATGTCTTCTCTATCGCCGCTTTCGCGAACTCTCTTCCATCAAAGGAGCTGCCTTCCGTTGCGGTCCCCTCCGCATCGGTCCGATACCCCTTTTTCTTTTTATCCGCTGCATACTTCAATAGCATCGCCTGCCAGTTGCGGATCTTCTCTCCGTTTTTGTCTTTCCATCCGAGAGCAGAATACCGCCGATAGAAATCTTCTGCTACACCTTTCAAACCGTTCTTTTCGCAAAAGGACTTTACCTCTTCCAAAGAAACGTCTTCGTCCTCCGCGCGCGCACGCGCGGAAGATATATACTCTACTCTACTCTCCTCTACTCTACTTTGTTTG
>JAZORA010000245.1:0-3334 GCA_045656365.1 Eubacteriales bacterium
CTTCCACAAAATAGAGAAAAAAGAGGGTAAGCCGAAGCTTACCCTCTGAATTTTATTAAATTACTCCCCCATCATGATCTCGGAGATCAGATCCAGTACCTTCTGGTGGCAGCCGCCGCATCCCGTGGAGCAATGGGTCACCTTTTGGACGTCCTCAAAAGCGCTCAGAACAGAATTAAAATCCTTTTGAGTATCCAGCGCGTTGGCAATATCCGCATAGCTTACCTGCTTGCAGTTGCAAACCATGTAATTCTCTTGCATTCGTTTCTCCTCCTTTGATGAAGTTGTAATAATTAGCCGAAGTATCTCTGAAGCAGTCCCTCGAATGCCTTACCGTGTCTTGCCTCGTCGCGAGCCATCTCGTGAACGGTGTCGTGGATGGCGTCAAGGTTCAGCGCCTTTGCGCGCTTTGCCAGGTCAAACTTACCCTCGGTTGCGCCGTTCTCTGCCGCAACTCTCATCTCGAGGTTCTTCTTGGTGCTATCGGTTACGACCTCGCCCAGAAGCTCCGCAAACTTTGCAGCGTGCTCTGCCTCCTCGTAGGCTGCCTTCTCCCAGTACAGACCGATCTCGGGATACACCTCACGGTGCGCAACTCTTGCCATTGCCAGATACATACCAACCTCGGTGCACTCGCCCATGAAGTTCGCGCGCAGATCCATCAGAATATCCTCGGGAGCGCCCGCAGCCACGCCAACAACGTGCTCAGCCGCCCAATTCAGCTTGTTCTCCTCCATTTTGTTGAACTTTTCAGCGGGAACCTTGCACTGGGGGCATCTTTCGGGAGCAGCGTCTCCCTCGTGAACGTAACCACATACAGAACATACAAACTTTGCCATAATCATTGATCTCCTTTTTTCATTAAAAATAATTTGAATTTTGTTTTGAATTTAAGACTGTTTTTGATTGCGACATCTCTCGCAAACACCCACAAACTCCACGTGGCACTCCTCAATGAGGAATCCCTCGCAGCCCTCCGCGTTCTCGGCAAGAGAGGCATCGTTCAGCTCCGCCTTTACGTCTGCCACCGCTCCGCACAGGCGACACACCACGTGGGGATGTTTCCCAAGGGTTATGTCGTATCGGTCGTTGGCGTCGGTCAGCTTCAGCCTTTGGATCTTCCCTTCCTCGGCAGCCTCGGCAAGCAGTCGGTAAACTGTCGCTCGGCTGATTCCCGGGAATCTCTCCTCTACCGCCTCGTATACCATTCCGGCGGACGGATGATTGTGCATACTGCAAAAGACGTCTGAAACGATTCTCTTTTGCAGAGTGTTTCTGGTTTTTTTATTTTCCATAACACACCATCCTTATTGAGAATCATTCTTTATTGTGATTACATTATATCATGTCTTTTTTGACTTGTCAATAGTTTTTTAAAAATTTTTAAAAAAATTTTCGGCGGCTCCAATGAGCCGCCGAACGGATGGGTTACATTACAAATTGCAACGTGCAGAATGCCGCATAGATACCAAGCAGAATCACGCCCTGCGCGCGGGAAAGCTTTCCGCGGATCAGTGCGGGAACGGTCATGATCAGCATGACGCCAAGCATAACGGGAATATCCAACACAAGGGAAGCGGGCATGCCGCCGATGGTGGATTCCGCGGGAACGGCAAAGGGCGAGATGGTGGTAGCAACACCGCTGACCAATACCAGGTTGAAGAGATTTGCTCCAACAATATTTCCGAGCGAAAGGGCTCCGTGTCCCTTGGCAAGTGCCGTAATTGCCGTAACAAACTCGGGCAAGGAAGTTCCAAGCGCCACGAAGGTCAATCCGATTACCGTGTCCGGAACACCAACCTTTTCCGCAATGTAAATTCCACTATCCACAAGAAGGTTTGCGCCACCCGCGATCACACCTGCGCCAATCACGAGAAAGAGGATCTCACGAATCATGGTAATTCCCTTTTTCGCCTTAACACGAAGAAGCGCAAGAACCGTATAGACACAGAAAAGTGCCATCATCGCGATACCGATATAGCGAATGATGCCTCCCTTATAGATCATAAAGCCGCCGCCAACGAAGGTAACGAGCGCCTCAATGAGCAGTCCCTTCATGGAGAAGGAGAAGCCCTCCTCGGCTTCCTCGTCCGGCGTTTCCACTTCCAGCTCCTCGATCTCGTTACCGCTTCCCTTCTTCATCGAAAGCAGCGTACAAGCCATGTATACCACGAAGCCGCAAAGAAGAACGATGCCGACCCAACGGGTAAACTCACCCATCAGATACGCAACCAACACGTAAAATACAGCCGCCACAAAGAAGAAGGATACGGGAAGGATCAGCGCCTTTCGATCCGCCTTACCCGGCTTGATGGCAATGGTCAGCGCCGCGATCAGCGAGGTATTACAAATGATCGAGCCTACCGCATTACCGTACGCCATACCGCCCGAGCCCGCCATTGCGCCCTGTGCGGATACCATGACCTCGGGAAGCGTTGTTCCGATGGAAACGACCGTAGCTCCGATCAAAAGCTCCGGCAGATGAAACCGACGGGCAATTCCCGATGCGCTGTCCACAAACCAATCTCCGCCCTTGATGAGCATGAAAAGACCGATCACAAACAGTAAAATTTGAATCCACATGTTTTTCTCTCCTTTAATTTATAGTACTTTTTATTTTTCCACAAAAAAAGC
Organism: Eubacteriales bacterium; assembly: GCA_045656365.1. GTDB lineage: Bacteria > Bacillota > Clostridia > Oscillospirales > CAG-272 > HGM12713. The sequence continues at coordinate 2,635 of JAZORA010000245.1, forward strand.
TCAATATATGGACATTCCATATACTGAGTCTGGTTCTTTAAAGCAAGCCAGGTCAGAAGACCATGCTGTTGACTTGCTACGTACGATACCGTACGCCACTACTCCCTCAAGTTTACTTATTTATTATATATAAAAGTATATTGTTTGTCAATAGATTTTTTAATTTTGACAAAAATGCCTATGATCTGCCAAAGCAGATCATAGGCATTTATTCCAATTTATCTGATCAGTTAAAGTAGCCTTCTCTGTAAAGAAGCTCCGCGATCAGTACCGCGCCGCCTGCCGCGCCACGAAGAGTGTTATGAGAGAGTCCCACAAACTTATAGTCGTAGATCTTATCCTCGCGCAGTCTGCCCACGGTTACGCCCATACCGCCGTAAATGTCGCGGTCGAGCGCCGCCTGAGGACGGTTATCCTCCTCAAAGTAGGTAATGAACTGCGCGGGAGCGTGGGGCAGCTCCAGCTCCTGGGGCAGGCCCTTGAACTCGGCCCAGGCCTGCAGGATCTCCTCCTTAGTGGGCTTGTTCTCGAACTTCACGAACACGGCCGCGGTGTGACCGTCGGTGACGGGCACGCGGATGCACTGGGTGGTGATGAGGGGAGCCTCGGCCTTGACGATGGCACCGTTCCCAACGGTACCCCAGACGCGCAGAGGCTCCTGCTCGGACTTCTCCTCCTCGCCGCCGATGTAGGGGATGAC
>JAZORA010000246.1:0-3200 GCA_045656365.1 Eubacteriales bacterium
CTTATCGTTCGTCCTACCTCCGAGACACTGTTCTGCGATCACTTCAAAGATATAATTCATTCATACCGCGATCTGCCCAAGCTCTACAATCAGTGGTGTAACGTAGTCAGATGGGAAAAGACCACCCGTCCCTTCCTCCGCACCTCGGAGTTCCTCTGGCAGGAGGGTCACACCATGCACGAGAACGAGGCAGAGGCAAGAGAAGAGACTCTCAAGATGCTCAAGTGCTACGAGGACTTCTACCGTGAGACCTTGGCGATCCCTGCAGTCACGGGACGCAAGACCGAGAAGGAAAAGTTCGCGGGCGCTATGGAGACCTACACCATCGAGCCCATGATGCACAACGGCGTGGCGCTTCAGGGCGGTACCTCCCACTATTTCGGCGACGGCTTTGCCAGAGCCTTGGATATCACCTATACCGACCGCGAGAACAAGGTGCAGTATCCGCACCAGACCTCTTGGGGCGTATCGACCCGTATGATCGGTGCCATCATCATGACCCACGGAGACGACAATGGTCTCATTCTGCCGCCTAAGGTTGCTCCCATTCAGGTGGCGATCATTCCCGTGGCACAGCATAAGGAAGGCGTGCTTGAAAAGGCAAACGAGCTGAAGACGGCACTTGCCGAAAAGTTCCGTGTCAAGCTGGACGATAGCGACAACTCCACGGGCTGGAAGTATAGCCAGTACGAAATGAAGGGTGTACCGCTCCGTCTGGAGATCGGTCCTCGCGATATTGAAAACAACAGCTGCGTTCTTGTCAGCCGCGTCAGCCGCGTGAAGACGGTCGTTTCCCTTGATAACCTTGTCGAAGAGGTTGAAAAGGCACTTGCGGCGGTTCATGAGGAGCTTTACGCAAGAGCGCTGAAGAATCTGGAGGAAAAGACCAGCACGGCGGCAACCCACGAGGAATTCCTCGATATCGCGGAGAACCATCCCGGCTTTATTAAGGCAATGTGGTGCGGAGACAGCGCATGTGAGGATCAGCTCAAGGATGAGACGGGCGGCGTCAAGTCCCGTTGTATCCCCTTCGTGGAGGAGCATCTTGCCGATACCTGCGTTTGCTGCGGTAAGCCCGCCAAGCACATGGTGGTCTTTGGCAGACAGTATTAAGACAATCTGATTTTTTGAAACGGCGAAGCATCTTCGCCGTTTCGTCGCATAAGGCTATCAAAAAAGGAGAAAGGAGGCTCTTATGAGAATATTCGGCGTGAGTATCAAGGATCGCTTGAAGCGGATCGACCCCATTTTGTTTTGGGCGACGGCGTTTTTGTCGGTCATGAGCCTTCTGACGGTCATTGGAGCGGTTGAGAATTTCGGCCGCAGTAAGCTCGTCATGCAGATCGCCATGACGGTGGTGGGAACCATCGCCGTCCTGATTCTATCCAATCTGGATTATCGCTTTTTCGTCGATCGTTTCTGGCTTGTCATGCTGATCGGATCGGCGGCGATTTTGGCGTTGACGCTGGTGTTTGGTAGCACGGGAGAGAACATAGAGACGGCGAATAAAAGCTGGCTTCGAATCCCCGTGGTTGGAATCGCGATCCAGCCCTCGGAGTTCGTAAAATTCACCTTTCTTTGTACCTTTTCACACCATGTCGAGCGGGTGCGGGATCGGATTAACCGTCCGACGGTGCTTCTGGGTCTCTTGGCGCATGCAGGGGTGATCGTAGGGCTGATCCTTCTCTCGGGAGATTTGGGCGTAGCTCTCGTATACCTTGGGGTGATCGCCATCATGCTTTATTGCGCGGGACTTTCGGTGTGGTATTTTGTGGGCGCGTTGGTACTGATTGCCCTGGCTTGTCCGCTCCTTTGGAAGATGCTTGCCCCTTATCAGCAACAGCGGATTCTGGTGGGCTTCAATCCATCTCTTGACCCCAACGACGTGGGTCGTCAGCCCCTCCTCAGTAGGGAAACCATTGCGGGAGGCGGTCTGTTTGGTGTGGGACTCTTTGAGGGAGGTCGCTATGAAACCTTGGCGGCATCGCACACCGACTTTATTTTCGCCACGGTCTGTGAAAAATTCGGATACGTGGGTGGGTTTTCCGTGGTAGCCGCCTTGGTGATTTTGGCGCTCCGACTGCTTTATCTCGGATTTCGCGCCCGCGATATGGCAGGGAAGCTGATCCTAAGCGGCTTGGCGGCGATCATTATCATCCAAACCCTTGAAAATCTATGGATGTGTCTTGCCATGGTTCCCGTGGTGGGAATTACTTTGCCCTTTATGAGCTGTGGCGGATCCTCGGTTCTCGCCATGTACCTTTTGATGGGTCTGGCGCATAGCGTGGCAACACGGGAAAAACGTTTTTATTTTCATACCAGAACCGACGGACCGTATTCCTCATAAACCTGAAATCCCATAGGAATAATGCTCCCCCCGAACGAATATACTGCAGTAGAAAACGTCGTTCGGGAGGAGCGCTTTATGTTTATTTATTCCTTAAAGGCGAGTACCTTAAAATTTTTTGCGGTGATCTGTGTGGCACTGGTGACGCTGATCACCCTCATTGCCTTTGTTCCTGCGTATGGAGCGGACGGAGAGTATGTTTCCAAGGATGTGGATATCGAGTATAGCGGAATCAAAACCAACGAGGATCGCATCGCGTTTCTCAGACAATTCGGTTGGGAGGTGGAGTCCGATCCCAAGGAAGCGGTAGAGGTGACCATTCCCTCCGAATTCGATAAGATTTTTACGGGCTACAACGAGATCCAGAAGCGACAGGGACTTGATCTTTCCGACTACAAAAAGAAAAAGGTTATGCGTTATACATACGTGGTGAAGAACTATCCGGGCGCTGACGGCGAGGTTTACGCCAATATTTTGGTTTATCGCAATCGCGTGATCGGAGGAGATCTTTGCTCCGCCGACGTAACGGGCTTCATTCACGGCTTTGAAAAATAATCAGGGATGCCCCCACTCCGAGGAGTGGGGGCAAATTTTTATGCTTACGCTTCGATAAAGTATTCGTTTCGAATGGATTCCAGCACAGCGGGGATCTCATTCCAAACGGCACTCATTCCTTCCGAATAACGGTCGTAAAGCTTGTCGGAAAGAGACTCGTTTTCCTCCAGAACCAGCATGGCGGCAAGGTAGAGACAAGCCAGAGGGATCAGACGATCGAGAAGAGGGAACTCCTCCTCCAGCTCAAGACAAGCGGAGTGAAAGACCCGAGCGGGCGGAATTGCCTGCGTTTCTCTCA
>JAZORA010000247.1:0-2869 GCA_045656365.1 Eubacteriales bacterium
CCCCTTCGTTCATTACTTCATTGTCTCTGTGTCGAACCCGCGGGAGACCGGAAATTTGGAGCGCTACGCGAACGATTCTGCACCTTTTCAACTTTACAGCATATTTTTTATGGTGTTACATTCTGTAAGTCCGTCAAAAACATAAAACTCTTTTGCATTTTTATAAAAAAACAGGTCCTTTTCAGCTTCGGTTAAGAAATCGGACTCGGCAATAAAGCGGAAACTCATTTTATACGTGATCTCAACCATGGTTCTCGGGTAATCGCTTCCAAACATCAGCTTATCAAATCCACAGGTGTCCGCCGCTGTAAGGATCGCTTTGATCGCCGAGGGGTATGGATAAAACTCGCTGTTATACAGCCACGTAATACCACCGCTTTCAATTCTGACGTTTGGGCTTCGGGCAAGCTTGATCTGCTCAAGCCAGTTTTCTCTCCCCACCATGCCAAAATGCCCGATGGCAATCCTCAGAGACGGATATTGGCGTATCAGTTCGGATAGGGAGCCTGTCTGGGCATCTCCGTCAGCCAAGTCGATGGAAATAAATTTTCCGAGCCTGTTTGCTTCCTCAAACACGGTAGCGTGCTTCGTAAGATCCTGCGTCTTCAGTCTTGAGGCGCAAATTTTCACACCGTCAAAGCCCTCGGTTTGAAACGCCTTCCCTTCCTCGTACAGAGAGCAGATTTTCAGCCTGCTTCCAAATTTGGATTTCGTATCCAGGAGATACGGATCCTGATTCCCGTCTATCTCCTCCTGTGTTATGACCGCGCCCGAAACACCTGCGTAATCCATGTTTGCGATCAACCGCTCCGCGGTGTTCTCGCCGTCTGTCATATACGGGGGCATCATCTGTCGAACCTCTCCGCCGAAATCACTCTTTCCGTTTTCCAGCGAATATACGGAACGGCCGCCTACAAGGCCGTTTTGTTTTTTCCAAAGGTGTGCGTGACAGTCTATGATCATAATGTTACACCGTCCTTGAATATCGCTATTTCTCTATACCCCATTTTCTCGTTTTGAGTTTCCTTCCCGCCCGCGACAGATACGATCAGTTCCCAAAGCTCCCGGTCCTTTCCGCTCTGCGCGTCAAAGTCTATCCAAGCTGCTTTCCTTTGGGCAAGCGCTGTATTGGTGGCTATTTTCAACGTTGGGACAGGGGCTCCAAGGGGTGTTCCTCTGCCCGTGGTGAACAGGATCAGATGACAGCCCGCAGCTGTCAGATTCGTACACGCGACCATATCGTTTCCGGGGCCGTTCAGCAAGCTCAGTCCCTCTTTTTCTATGCGGTCTCCGTAATGGAGAACGGCGGTAACAGGGGCATTTCCACCTTTTTGAACGCAACCGAGAGACTTTTCCTCAAGTGTCGTGATCCCGCCCTCCCTGTTTCCCGGAGAGGGGTTTTCCGACACCGGCTGACCGTGGACGACAAAGTAATCCTTATACCCATTTATCAGCTTGACGATGTCCTCAAAAACCGATTCGTTTACCGCTCTTTCCATCAAGATCTGCTCGGCACCGAACATCTCCGGCACCTCAGTAATCGCCGTTGACGCTCCCATAGAGGTCAGACGGTTTGTGATCCGTCCGCACATCGGGTTCGCCGTAATTCCCGAAAGCCCGTCACTGCCCCCGCATTTCAAACCCACCTTCAGCCGGCTTATGGGGACAAGGGTCCTTCGATCCCTTCTTGCTATGGCCTCCAACTCTTTGATGATGTTGACCCCTTCGGCAATCTCGTCCTCCACGCTCTGCGCATTCAGAAACCGCACTCTCTCCGGATCGTATTTACCCAAAACCCGTTTCATCTCCTCAAGGTTGTTGTTTTCACAGCCAAGGCCCAGAACCAGCACGCCGCCCGCATTCGGATGCTTGATCAGTCCCGCAAGGATCTTTTGTGTCACACCGAGATCATCGCCAAGCTGACTGCATCCGTAGGGATGCGGAAACGAGATCGCGCCCGTAATACGGGAAAGTGTCTCCGCCGTCTTGTTCACACAGCCGACGGTGTTGATGATCCATATATCGTTGCGTATCCCGATTTCCCCATTCTTTCTGACGTAGGCGTTTATTTCAATCGGCTTTTCCTCGGGAACACGAGCAAGGCTTGGGCAGTAGACGTACTTGTCCGACGTTGAGAGCAAGGTTTTTAGGTTATGCGAATGAACCTGCTCTCCTTTTCGGATATCCGAGGTGGCCACGCCTATGGGAAAACCGTATTTTATGACTTTCTCGCCCTTTTGGATGTCCCTTACGGCATATTTGTGGCCGTTTTCCGGATTTACCGCGACGCTGTCCGAGGGTGATATTAAGATATAGCCCATTGTATCGCCTCCGTGATTCCGCATGTGCAGAGCTTTTCGGTACAGAGACAAAGCTCATCCTTCAAAAAGGAGATATCCTCGTCAAACAGTTCTCTGTCACCGAGAATCGTATCCATATCCGACGCTTTGATTTTTTCGATCAGCTTGGCGTTGTCCGACGGCTCTCCCTCTTTGTAGTACTTGATCAGACACGCAAGGGCAAACACAAGAGGTCTCGGACAGACACCGTTCTTTTGATGGTATTCCTTCACGGTAGGAAGGACTCTGACCGAAAATTTGCTCACCGAGTTCAACGAAATTGATTTCCAAAGATGGTTTATGTAGGGGTTTGCAAACCGCTCCAGCACCGACTCTGCAAAAGCTCGGTGCTCCGGCGTATCACCGATGGTCGGTATCGTGTAATCGAACATACAGCTATGAAGATAGTTGTTCAGTATCTCACTACTCAGGCTCTCTCGGACGGTTTTCATACCGGAGAGCAGGGACGGAAAGACGAGGGCGGTATGCGCCCCGTTTAACAAGCGCACCTTCATCTTCTTGCACGGAGA
>JAZORA010000248.1:0-3524 GCA_045656365.1 Eubacteriales bacterium
ATTGTTGTACACGGATGGGAGGGGAATACGGAAGTGTCGCTTACGGCGGGGAAAGCCATCGTCGTGCCCGAACACCCGATTCGTTGGAGTCCCGATACGCCTTACCTATATTTCTTCACCCTCCGTACGGAACAAGACGAGATCGAATCCTATTTTGCTCTGCGTAGTCTTGAGATCAAAACCCTTCAAGGCATCCCGCGGCTTTGCTTGAACGGAGAGCCGATCTTTCTGCACGGACTTTTGGATCAGGGATATTTCAGCGACGGAATCTTTCTCCCGGCTGACCCTCGGGGATACGAGAGAGACATTCTTGCGGCAAAGGAGATGGGCTTCAATCTGCTCCGCAAGCACATTAAGGTCGAGCCCGAACGGTTCTACTATGATTGCGACCGCTTGGGGATGCTTGTGGCGCAGGACATTGTCAACAACGGAGACTATTCCTTTTTACGGGATACGGCGCTTCCGACCCTTGGCTTTTGTCGGCGCGACGATCGGAGGATGCACAAAAATCCTGACGTTCGCCAAGCGTTTCTGGACGGAATGAGGGAAACGGTTCGGTACCTCTCCTTCCACCCGTCTGTGGTTTCTTGGACAATATTTAATGAGGGATGGGGTCAATTTGATCACGCCGCCACATACGACACCCTCAGACAATGGGACGATAGTCGATGGATCGATTCGGTCTCCGGATGGTTCTCACCCAAAAAAGGAAAAGAAACAAAAAGCGACGTGGAGAGCCTTCACGTGTATTTCAAGCCGATTCGGATGTCTGCCGGAAAGCGCCCGACGGTGCTTTCGGAATTTGGTGGGTACGCCCATAAGGTGGAGGGACATTCCTTCAATCTTGTGAAAAACTATGGCTATCGATTTTTCTCAAAAAGAAAAGAATTTGAGGATGCCCTGATTGCGCTTTATGAGGGGGAAATTCTTCCCGCCGTTCGCGGGGGGCTGTGTGCCGCCGTCTATACCCAGCTTTCCGACGTGGAGGATGAGACCAACGGACTTCTGACCTACGACCGACGCATTTGCAAGGTAGACACCGCCCGCATGAGAGCGGTGGCAAAACAACTGAAGGATGCGATAAAAGAATAAAAAATGCCCGACCGGCAATTTCCCGATCGGGCTGAATTTTTGACATTATCCTCTCTTCCAAGCCTTGGGATTGAAAAGAACGAGAATGGGGAAGATCTCAAGACGTCCTGCCAGCATATCTACGATCAAAACGAGCTTAGAGAGAATGCTGAATCCTGAGAAATTACAGGTAGGACCGACGGATTCAAAGCCGGGACCGATGTTGTTTACACAGGAGATGACGGCGGTCAGATTGGTGGTCATAGAAAATCCGTCAAGGGAAACAATCAGCATACTGAGCACGATGATTACCATGTATACGAAGAAATACGCATTGGTGTTGGCAAGGGTCTTTTCCGAGACCACCTTGTCGTTAACGCGGATGACCTTTACCTTTTGGGGGTGAAGGATCTGGGAAACGTTCCGTCGGAGCGTTTTCATCAAAAGAAGTACACGCGCGCACTTTAAACCTCCTCCCGTACTGCCAGCACAAGCGCCGACGATCATCAAAACGAGAAGGATTGCCTTGGAAAAGGCAGGCCAAAGATCGAAGTCGGTGGTGGCAAAGCCGGTGGTGGTGATAATGGTTGATACCTGAAATGCCGCGTGCCGAAGGGTCTCCCCAAAGGTAGCGTAGACACCGCGCAGATTCCAAACGAGGAGAAGAATGCTTCCAAGGACAATACCCAGATACAGCCTCAGCTCCTCGTCGCGGAAGACCGAGCGAAGCCGACCGAGAAGAATCAGATAAAAGCAGCTGAAGTTGATACCAAAGAGAAGCATAAAGACGGTGGTGACCCATTGAATATAGGGAGAGTAGGAGGCAAAGCTGTCGTTGACAATACCAAAGCCACCCGTTCCTGCCGTACTGAATGCCAGACAAACGGCGTCAAAGGTTGGAAGTCCGCCTGCCAACAGAAAGATCAGATCCACGATGGTCAGGGAAATATAGGTCAGATACAGCACTGCCGCTGTTTGGCGCATACGGGGAACCAGCTTGCCCACGTCGGGGCCGGGGCTTTCCGCTCGTAAGAGGTGCATGGTAAAGCCCTCGCTTTGTCCGCTGACGGGAACGATGGCAAGGAGAAAGACCAACACACCCATGCCTCCCAACCAGTTGCTGAAGCTTCGCCAATAGATGATGCCCTTGGGGATCACGTCAAGATCGGGAATGACCGACGCACCCGTGGTGGAAAAGCCGGACGCCATTTCAAACAGAGCATCCACGTAACTTGGGATCGCACCCGAAAAAACAAAGGGAAGACAGCCGAGGGCACTGAGGAGAATCCAGCTGGATCCTACGCAGATCAATCCCTCACGGGCATAAAAATCCTTGGTTGCCTTCCGTGAAAGAAGAGCCAGAAGACCCACGACGGCAAGGAGGATTCCCATACTGATGAGGAACGCCCGCACCGCCGAATCTTCGCCGAGAAATAGGCTGATGAGAAGGGCGGGGAGCATAAAGACTGCTTCGATGGCCAGAATCAAGGCGTTGAAGCGTCCCATCATTTTATAGTTCATAGCGTCACCTTTATTCGAAAATATCGTTCAACTGAAGAATGGCGTGAGATCGGCTGCTGACGACCACCAGCGTATCTCCTTCGTCGTAGGAGGAATCACCGCTTGGGATCTCAATGTTGCCGCTTCGGGTAATGGATACGATCAGAATGTTTTTCTTGATCTTCAGGTCCTTCAGCTTGACACCGCGATGGAGGGCGGATTGATCCACAAGGAATTCCATTGCCTCAGCTTGTCCATCCGCAATGCTGTGTACCGCGATGGCAGCGCCCGTACTGGTCTGCATCGCGCGTACGTAACGGACGATGTTGCTACAACAAAGCTTACGGGGACAGATTACGCTACCGACAGGTAGGGTGTCAATGATCTTCGCGTCGTCCACACGGTCAAGCTTTGTGACGATTTTGGGGATCTCGTAGCTGTTTCCGTACATAGAAATGATCACGTTCAGCTCGTCCATTCCCGTCAAGGTCACCAATGCGTCACAGTTGGAAATGCCCTCGCTTTCAAGAAGAGAGCGCCTGCCTGCATCTCCGCAGATCACGTTGGCCTTGGGAAGAGCCTCCGCCAGTCGGATACAGGTTTCAGGATCCTTTTCTACCAGCGTTACGTCCATGTGGTCCTCAAGAGCCTCCGCCAGATAGTAACCGATGTGGCTTCCACCGGCAAGAATGACACGACGCACCTTGTGGGATACGATGCCAAGATTCTTAAGAAGAAGCGTCAAGTCGCCCGACGGAGCGGTAACGAAGATCTTGTCTCCTGCCTGTAGGGTGAAATTACCCGACGGGGTGACGGCTTCGCCATTTCGCAAAACGGCGCAAACCAGCACGCGGCACTTTACGATACTGTAAAGAATGCTCAAGGGAACACCCGCAAGCTTACTTTTTTCGTCAATGCGAAGCCCTACGATCTCCACTCTCGCCTTGGCAAAG
>JAZORA010000249.1:0-3016 GCA_045656365.1 Eubacteriales bacterium
TCACTAAGCGTGCCGATGCGCTCGGTAGCAGTATTTACGACGTATATCATGATCGGTGTTCCGTTAAACCCTTTTGTAGGTGTAAATGTCGCATGATCAAACAAGACCGTATAATACGCCCGGATATGGATATGACCGTCATCTTCGATCAAGCCCTTGCCTATGACATATTTTTCAAGTTCACTTTTTTCAAATAGCATAAAACCATTCTCCTTCTTTTTATACCTATCACAATTTTAACAAAAGCACCAACTCTTGTCAAGCAGTATGATCTATCGTTCCTCGTCTATTTTTTCTTGAATGAAAAGCAACGCCCTTTTCGATATTAAAATATTTACTCATACCAACAGATATCCTCCGATCTCTTTGCTATAATAGAATATTTTTCATTATAACACAAACGCATGGGAATCGCAAGGAGAAAAGCAAAAGAGCATCCTTGCCTTCGGTAGAAAATTATGTTATAATGAGGGAAAAAGAAAACGATGCGTACGACAGAAAAAGTCGTAAAACCATCTAATATGTGAGGTATATCCATGAACAGACATATTTATACAATGCACAAGCCCGCTTCCTGGCACGGTGAGCTATGGCGCGAGGCACTTCCCCTTGGCAACGGTCTCACAGGTGTACTCGTACCGGGTGCGATTGCCGATGAAAGCATTCAATTTAACCGTCACGACCTTTGGCATGGCAAGGGAGACGGTGGATCCGTTCCGGATATCACGGAAACCTTTCAAAAAATGCGGGATTTCATTGATCGGGAGGATTATGTTTCCGCAAATCAAGATAACATCCTGCACGCGTTGCGCGAAAAAGGATATTTTGCGTATTGCGAGTCACCCTACCCATTGTGATGGCTGGATTTGAAATTCACTCCCGACGGTATGTTCCGCCACTATCGACGAGGCGTAAATATGCGCACGGGAGAAGCCTTTGTCGAATTTACGGTGAACGGATGTCGGTACCGCAGAGATATGTTCGTCTCTCGCGACAGCGATATTTCGGTCATCCGCATGAGTGCCGAAAAGCCGTTCACGACCACATATGATTTCCGTTTGTTTGAAGAAACAGGTTCATGGGAAACCACGAAAAATCGCATCATCCGAACGGCACAAAACGGGAAATCAGCCGCAAATTTGCAGTTTATAGGAGAATTTGCCTCCGAAGTATCGGAAAAGAAGCTTGTTGTCACAGGGCAGGAATATATGATCCTGATCCGATGCTCCTCCAATGGTTCATCAGCAGAAATCCCCAAATTCTGCGGAGAAACCTATAATTCCCTGCTGAAAAAGCATACTGCCTTGCACACACCTCTATACGATGCCGTAACCATAGAGCTGGAAGAAGACACCGCATTTGCCGTTTCCAACGAGCGTATGCTCGAGGAGGCATACGACGACGTGGCATCTCCCGCTCTGCTGGAACGTCTGTGGCGATTCGGCAGATATTTATTTATCTCCGCCGCAGCCAAGGATGGCAATCCCGTACCGCTTTACGGACTTTGGCACGGTGACGATCATCTGCAATGGTGTCAGTACGTTGCCAACGAAAACGTGGAAATGACCTATTGGCATACCATGGCAGGCGGACTTTCCTATGCGATTCCCGCTCTGCTTCACTACTATACTGACAAAATCGATAAATTCCGCGAATGCGCCCGACAGGTTTTCGGAATGAAGGGAATCTGGATTTCCGCATACACCACGCCCCATTCCGCCGGTCTTTGCGTTCCCGTGGCGGTAATCAGCAACTGGATCGGTTGCGCAGGGTGGCTTTGCCGTCATTTTTGGGAATATTACGTTTACACAGGAGACGAAAAGCTTTTAAGGGAGGAAATCCTTCCCTTCATGTATGAGGCGGCACTCTTCTTGCGCGAATACACCGTCATAGAAAACGGAGTCGCGCGTCTGTATCCTTCCGTTTCCCCCGAAAACACCCCAAAAAATCTCTTTGATCTCCCCACGCAATCTGCCACCGGACACAGATGCCCTGCCGTTCAGAACGCCACTATGGATTTTGCAATCATGAAGGAATTGCTCACAAACCTCCTTGACGGCATCGAAATCACAGGGTTGTATATCGAAGAAGCTCCTTCCTTCCGCGAGCTCCTTGAAAAGATTCCTCCGTATTTTATCAATCGCGAGGGCGCCGTACAGGAATGGATGCATCCGAATCTGGAAGATAATTACGCCCACAGACACCTTTCTCATATTTATCCCGTTTTTCCCGGCATGGAGGTAACGGCGCAAAACGATCCCTCGCTGTTTGAAGCATTCCGGAAAGCCGTAGATCTCCGTAAGCTCGGAAGCCAATCCAATTGGTCTCTGACACATATGGCAGGTATCTACGCCCGTTTTGGTGAAGGAGAAAAAGCTGCAGAATGTCTGGATATCATGGCAAAAAGCGTGCTTCTGGACTCTCTTTTCACCATTGCGAATGATTGGCGCGGCATGGGGATCACTCTCCCCTGGGGTAATCCTCCCGTCCAGCTGGATGCGGTTTTCGGCACCGTCAACGCCATCCAGGAAATGATATTCTGCAGACAGAAGGATGCTTTGTCTATCCTGCCTGCGCTACCGAAAAAACTGCACGCCGGTTCCGTCCGCGGAATGGTCTTTCCCGAGGGCAAGATCGATATCGCATGGAATATTCCCGAACAGGTAGAAGTGACCGTACACGCACATCGCACATTGGATACGGATATTCTGCTGGCAGGCAAAAAAATGTGCCACATTCATCTTGCCGCCGGAGAGAAAAAAACGATCCCGTTCCGCTAATAAAATTCGTCGGCCAAGGATAAACATCGTCATTTGCCCCACCCCTTGAACGATTTCATGTATTCCTTCCGCAACGAAAAAGGACGAAGAATTTAACAATTCTTCGTCCTTTTTATTGAAATTTACTCAAAATAGATAGACATTCCGTTTTTTACTGATTTTTTCAATTTTCCAATGTTTTTTCAACGATTTCGTGCTTTTTTCTGAATTTTTGATATTCTTCAAAGTATCTTACG
>JAZORA010000250.1:0-4481 GCA_045656365.1 Eubacteriales bacterium
CTCGAAAGCGGTTTTCTTTTTTTCTTATCTCTGATCCAGGGGGATATAGATCTGAGGCTTGGAAATGCACTTGTAGGCGGGACGAATGATCTTCTTTGCCGTCTGCATCTCCTCGATGCGGTGAGAGCACCAGCCCGTCACGCGAGCGATGGCAAACAGAGGGGTGTACATCTCCACGGGAATACCCAGCATGCGGTACACCAGACCCGAATACAGGTCTACGTTGGCGCACATGGTCTTGTTGAGTCCCTTGTACTCGTTGAAAAGATCGGGCGTCACGCGCTCGATGGTCTCGAGCAGCTTGAAATCGTCGCCATAGCCCTTGCGGATCGCCAGATCCTCGGCATTCTTCTTGAGCATGACCGCACGGGGGTCGGACTTGGTATAGATGGCGTGACCCATACCGTAGATCAGTCCCTTGCCGTCCCATGCCTCTCCGCGAAGGATCTTGCGGAGGTAGTACGACACCTCATCCTCGTCACGAATATCCCGAACGTTCTCCTTGATCTCGTCGAACATTTCCTGAACCTTGATGTTGGCGCCGCCGTGAAGCGGTCCCTTCAAGGAGCCGATGGCGGCACTGATGGCAGCATAGGTATCGGTTCCCGAGGAGGAAATGGTACGGCAGGTAAAGGTGGAGTTGTTACCGCCGCCGTGCTCTGCCTGAATGATCATGCAGAGGTCAAGAAGCTTTGCCTCTTCCTCGGTATACTTGGCGTCATGACGCAATACGCGCAAAAAATTCTGCGCCGTGGAAAGGTATTCCTTGGGAGTATGGAGATTCAGGCTCTTTTTGTAGAAGCTACTGCGGTAAACCGCGTAGGAATGCGCCGCGATCACGGGCAAACGGGAAATGATCTCGATGCTCTGGCGCAAGAGATTATCAAGCGAGGTATCGTCGGGGTTCTCGTCGTAAGCGTAGAGTGCCAGCGTACCCATTGCCATCTTGTTCATAATGGAACGAGAAGGCGCGCGCATGAGAATATCCTCGGTAAAGCGGTCGGGAAGTCTTCTCTTGCTGGCAAGAAGTCGATTGAAGCTTTCCAGCTCCTCCTTATTGGGCAGCTTGCCGAACAGCAGAATGTACGCGCACTCCTCAAAGCCGTAGCGGTCCTCACTGCGAACGCCCTCTACGATCTCGCTCATATCAAAGCCGCGATACTCCAGCTTTCCGTCGTCGGCGACTCGCTCGCCCTCGTATACCATATATCCGTGGGCGTTACCGATATGGGTTACGCCTGCCATCACACCCGTTCCGTCCTTCTCACGCAAGCCGCGTTTTACACGGAAGTTTTCAAACGCCTCGGGTGGGATCTTATTTGCTTCCTTTGCCGCCTCCAAGCAGCGCTCAAAATCGCTCTTCAAAAGGGCGTCATTCTCTTCATCTATCTCGGTCATTCTATCGTACATGATGACACCTCCGTTCAATTTTCGTTCAACAGACCATTAGTATATCATTAAACCCTTCTCTTTGCAAGAAAAACCGCAGAAAAAGAGAAAAATATTTACAAACTTTTCATATTTTTCAGAAAAAAAGAGGAGGATTTTCCTTGATTTGTGAAAAATCCTCCTCGGTTTTGTTGTTTTTGTTCATTTCAAGAGATCAAAGGGCATCCACCGCCGCCGCAATATCCGCCGCAATCTCCTCGGGCGTACGGTAAGCGTTGACGATCTCGACCCGATCGGTGATCGTCTCATCGGAGAACACGCGGAAGAAGGCGTTTCTTACACGGGTCAGGGTCTCCTCGTTCTCGTAGATCTCCACGCTCTCCCGTCCTGCGCGAATCCGCTCCAGACTCTGGTCGGGGGTCAGATCCAGATACACGCAAAGATCGGGACGGGTGATCTCGGGACAGGTCAGATTCATTGCCTTGACCCACTCGTAATCGGTGCTGTGCCCCTGATAGGCAAGGGTGGAGTAATAGTAGCGGTCGCAGATGATATCCACGCCCGCGGCGAGAAGAGCAATCAGTCCCTCGGTGGGGTGGATGTTATGGGCGATCCGATCCATCACGAAAAGAGTCGCCATCTCGCACTCGCTCTTTTTTACCGCTCCGCCAAGCGCCTCGCGAAGCGCTCTTCCCGACGGATAATCGGTAGGCTCTGCCGTACGGACGACCTGTCTGCCCTGCGCCCGCAAATGCGCCTCAAGAAGCGCCGCCTGGGTTGTCTTTCCCGCGCCGTCGATTCCCTCCAGCACGATGAGTCTTCCTTTGTTGTTCATGTGTATCTTCTCCTTCGCTCGTCAAGTTTTCAGTCGCAGGGTGATCTCACCGCTTGTAAGGAGAGCGCGCTCGCCGTCGGCTCTTTCCACCACCAATCGTCCGCTCTCGTCAATCTCCCGCGCCACGCCCTCTCGCGTCACACCGTTTTCCGTATAAGTAATTTCCCGTCCGAGAACCATGGAACAGGCTCGGTAGGTTTCCATCAACGCATCTCGGTCAAACCGCCCATCAACCACCGCCATCAGCTCCGCGATCACGGCGGCGGCAAGCGAATTGCGTATGCCGTCGGAAGAGGAAAGAAGCGATCCCGCCCGATCCCGAAGCTCCTCGGGAAACTGCTCGGTCGAGAGATTGATCCCCACGCCGAGGATCAAAAAACGGGCGTCGCCCAGAAGAAAGGATTCGGCAAGAATACCGCACACCTTTTTTTCCATATAATAAAGATCGTTGACCCATTTGATCCGGGTCTCGATGCCCGTGACTCGATGAATCGCCCGCCAGACGGCAACCGCTGCCGCCGTGGTGAGGAACACCGCATCGTGAAGCGCTCCCTCGGCGGGTACTGCCAAGGAAAGATAAAGCCCCGTTCCCGCCGGAGAATAAAAGCTTCGTCCCATGCGACCGCGCCCCGCCGTCTGGCTCTCTGCCAAAAAGACTGCGGGCGTGCTTCCGCCCGAGAGAATATGCCGTTTTGCCGCGTCGTTGGTGGAATCCACCCAATCCTCCACCACAAGGGTAAGCTCCGCGCCCCCCAAGTTTCGAAGAATTGCTTCCCGATCCAGCGTCTCATACGCTCGTTTCTCTTGCTTTATCATGTTTCCTACCCATTCGATTCATATTACTTATAGTATATCACACTCCTTTCCCGTTTGCAACCTACTTTCTTTTGAAAAAGAAAGTAGGCACCGTACTTTCTTTGAAAAGAAAGTAGGCAAAGAAACTTTCCACTAAATGCTTTGTGCGTTGCCACAATGTTCGCATAAACCCGTAGGGGGCGGCGCCCTCGACGCCCCGTTACGTTCTTTGAAAAGAAAGTAACCGCGTTCCCCCAACAAAAAAACACCAACGAGGTCGTTGGTGTTTTTTATGCGATTACGCGTTGGCTGCCAGCCATTCGTTTGCCTTATCCGCAGACATACGCTTGATATCTTCCTTCTTGTAGGGAGACTCCTCGCCGCCGTTGGTGTAAAGGAAATACTTGCCGTTTGCAGTCTGGTAGAGGGTCTCCTCGTAGCCTTCTGCATCGCCAAAATTACCGCTCACCTTCTTTGCAACCACGGTTGCAGCCTCGGTATCGTATTCTACCTTGCAAATAACCTTTTTCATCGTTCCGTATCCTTTCTACAAAATCTTATCTTAACAGATACGAGTGTATTATATCATAGTTTTTTTAAAAATGCAAGGGTGTTCCCCTTACCAAAACGCCGATATTTTCACTTTTTTTCCGTTTTTTTCAAGAAAAATCGACACCACGCTTTACTTTGAGCGAAGCTCCTCCAGAATTTCTTTCACGCTTTCCTCCACGCCGCGACCCGTACAGTCGATCCGCAGATCGGCGTATTTTTCATAAAGGGGGAGTCTTTCCTCGTAGACCGAGCGCAGATCGGCGCTTCCCTTAAACACGATCCCGCGGGTGGTAATATTGAACAGGCGAGACGCAAGCTCCTCAAAATCCACGTAAAGAAAGACTGCAACGCCCTTTTCCTTCAGGCGCGCCATAGCCTTTTCCGAATACACCACACTGCCACCCGTGGCAATTACGGTGTTTTCCGCACACAGCTCGGACACCACACGCTCCTCAATCGCCAAAAAGCCGTCAACGCCCTCTCTGTCCAAAATTTCCTGGAGCAGTCGATTTTCCCGTTCCTGAATCAGCAGATCGGTATCCACAAACCTTTTGCCAAGGGCTTTGGCAAGCAGCACGCCAAGGGTACTCTTTCCCGCCCCCGACATTCCGATCAGCACAAGATTTTTACTCATTTTATACGCTTCCTCGCTTCCTTAGGGTCAACTTATTATACAGGCTTCCGATAAAAAAGTCAAGAAAAATAAAGGGGGTTTTTCTCATATTTATTTATAAAAAGAAATTTCTCATTCCGTATTGACAAGCCACAGGGAAAGTGCTATAATCTCATGGTGGCAAAAAGCCATTATTATCTTCGGAGGTTTATCATGCAAACGTTACTTACTCTGTCGGTGGCGCTTTTCGCGGGACTTATGCTTTCCCGTCTTGCTAAGCTCGTCAAGCTCCCCGCA
>JAZORA010000251.1:0-3928 GCA_045656365.1 Eubacteriales bacterium
TAAAGTGAACGTAGGAGGGAGGCTCCTCCAGCGTCAAAAGCAGAGCATTTTGCGCATTCTCGGTCATACGGTCTGCATCCTCCACGATATAGATCTTATGATCGGTATCGTTGGGGAGAATTTGCGCGTCCTCCCGAAGAAACCGGGCGACGTTAACGCCGATGGAAACGCGATCCTCCTCCCGTCCCACCACAATCACGTCGGGGGATTTTTCCTCCAAAACCTTTTTGCAGGAGGGACATTCCATACAGGGGATGGGGAGATGGGGGGCATTTTTTTCCGTACAGATCAGGGCGGCGGCAATCATTCTTGCAATGGTGTGCTTGCCCGAGCCGCGAGGTCCTTCAAGAATCAGCGCATGAGGAAGCGTGCCTGCGAGAAGATCGTTTCCGAGTCTTGCGCGTAGGGAATTATTTCCCACCACGCCCGTCAAAGCATTCTTCATCGCTCTTCTCCTCTCTCCGCTTGATTTGGACATACTTACTTATTATTATATCAAAAATTTTTTGTTCTGTCAAGAAAAATCAAAAACAAATGGAATGGACGGCTTGGATTTCGGGGAGGGAGGACTTGACAGACGGTCGGTTTTATTTTATAATATTAGCAATGATAAACCACGCGGAAATGAGGAATGATGTATGAAGCTGCAAATGGTTGCCACTTGTCTTTTTGGCTTGGAGAAGCTTTTGGGCGAGGAGATCGACGCCCTTGGGTGCCGTCGAATCGAGACGATGGATGGGCGCATTACCTTTGAGGGAGACGAGTCGGCGCTTGCCGCGGCAAATCTCCGTCTGCGGTGCGCCGAACGGGTCTATATCCGGATGGGAAGCTTTCCGGCAGATAGCTTTGAGAGCTTGTTTGAGGGAACGCGCGCTCTGCCATGGGAGGAATGGATCGGTGAGAACGACGCCTTTCCCGTAAAGGGACACGCTATTCGCAGTAAGCTGTTCTCACTCCCCGATTGCCAGAGCATCGTGAAAAAGGCAGTAGTCGACCGTCTGTCCGAAAAATATGGCATTCGCTGGCTTCCCGAGGAGGGTGTAAAATATCAAATTGAATTTTTTATCTTCAAGGATGTGGCAACGCTGATGATCGACACCTCGGGTGTGGCACTCCACAAGCGCGGATACCGTCCCGTGTCGGGTGAAGCGCCACTCAGAGAGACTTTGGCGGCGGCAATGGCGATGATCGCCCGTCCTCGTGAGGACGTGCTCTTCTGGGATCCCTTCTGCGGCTCGGGAACGATCGCCATCGAGGCGGCAATGCTTGCCACGGGACAAGCGCCCGGTCTTGACCGACACTTTGCGGGGGAGAGCTTCGCGGCGCTTCCTCCCGAGATCTGGAAGAGAGAGCGGGAACGCGCCCTCTCCGAGATCCGCTTTGACTCGAAATTTGAGGTGTGGGCGTCGGATATTGATCCCGAGGTTCTGAGGACTGCCCAGGAGAACGCCGAGCGAGCAGGTGTGGGTGACCGAATCCGTATCTTCCGCGCGGACGCCACGAAGATCGAAAAGCCCGACCGTCGGGGAACGATCCTTTGCAATCCGCCCTATGGCGAGAGACTGATGACTCCGGGAGAAGCAGAAAATCTTTACCGAAAAATGGGTAAGAATTTTGCCCGGTTCGACCCGTGGCAGATCTACGTGCTGACCTCTGCGGAGAATTTTGAGCCTCTCTTTGGCAGACGCGCCGATAAGATTCGAAAGCTTTATAACGGCATGATCCCGTGCCGACTCTACCAGTTCTTCCGCCCCAAGCGGGAGGGAGACAAATACAAAGAATTTCACGGAAAGCGAGAAAAATAAGATGTTAGAAGTAGGAATGAAAGCCCCCGATTTTACCCTGACCGACGCCAAAGGAAGAGCGGTGTCCTTGTCGGATTTTCTTGGAAAAAAGGTTGTACTTTACTTTTACCCGAAGGATAATACCCCCGGATGCAGCCGTCAGGCGTGCGCCTTTGCGGGCGCGTATGCGGCGTTCCGCGAAAAAAACGTGGAGGTGATCGGTATCAGCAAGGATAGCGTGGCATCTCACGTGAAATTTGCCGAAAAATACGACCTGCCCTTTATCCTCATTTCCGACCCCGATCGGGTCGCCATCGAAGCCTACGGCGTATGGCAGGAGAAAAAGATGTGCGGTAAGGTTGGCATGGGTGTCGTCCGTACCACCTTCCTCATTGACGAGGAAGGGAAGATCGCCCGCGTAATGCCCAAGGTCAAGCCCGATACCAACGCAGAGGAGATCCTCGCGGCACTGTGAGGAGATTTTTTCAGTTATATCTTGAAATTTTATCCATTTTTTGATATAATAGTGTTATAGTAATGTGTGTGCACGATCGAAAATGGAGGTGCGTCTTGCATTGCAAGGCGCACTTCTTTATATAATAGCACAAAAGATAACATGGGAAAAGGAGAAAAACAATGTCTTTTATGAAAAAAAGTTTTCTTTTTTTAATTTGCTCTTTTGTGATCGCTTGTATGCTGGCTTCCTGCGCACAGCAGAAGGGCGATCCAAAGGATGAGGAATCCCAGACACAAACAGAAAATAGGGAAGAGGAAACCAGTCAGTCGGAGACGGCTTCTCAGGACAAGATAGAGAAAGAAGAGCCCGAGGAAAAGGACGGTTTGCGATATTATTCTTTATCAGACGGTACGTATGGTGTAAAGGCGGCAAAATCTTGTACGGCGCGCGAGTTAGTGATTCCTTCCTCCTTCAAAGGAAAGGCGGTCACGCAGATCTTAGATCGAGCGTTCTATGATCATGAAACCCTTGAAAAGGTTACGATCTCAAACGGAGTCACCACCATTGGGAACTATGCGTTTGGAATCTGTTATTCTCTTGAAAATGTTACGATTCCCAAAAGTGTGGAGAGCATTGGTATGGGCGCGTTCCAAAATTGTTTTAAGATGGAACGTATCACGATTCCCAATGGAGTAAAGACCATTCAATCGTACGCATTCAGCGAATGCTTCGGACTGAAGAGCATCGTAGTGCCCGATAGTGTGACAACCATTGGAAAAAATGCGTTCTTCGACTGTACTGCGGTAGAAAGCATCAGGCTTCCGTTTTTGGGAGCGGATCGAAACGATGTGGAAAACGCAAATCTTAAGTATTGCTTAGTCCGTTCCGGGGCGGCATACGTTCCCGATTCTCTGAAAACCGTGGTCATTACGGGCGGAACGGCGATCGGAAAGGATGCGTTTTTAAATTGTGAGTCGGTTGAGACAATAGAGATTTCCGGGGACGTAACAAGCATTGGCGATTTTGCGTTTGTCGGTTGTACCTCGCTGACGACTCTCGTGCTTCCTGACGGTTTGAAAAGCATTGGTGTTGGCGCGTTCATGCAATGCGCATTTGAACGGATCGATCTGGGAGATCATGTAGAGAGTATTGGTCGGCAGGCGTTTGAACTTTGCAAATCGCTGAAAAGCATCGAAATTCCGGACAGTGTGACGACGGGAATTGGAAAGTTAACGTTTTATGGTTGCTACTCCCTTGAGAGCGTAACCATCGGAAACGGTGTCAAAAGCATCGACCAGCAAGCGTTTGGATATTGTACCGCGCTTGAAACCATAACGATTGGCAACGGCGTTGAAAGTATTGGCAAAAAAGCGTTTGAGTATTGTACTTCGCTGACAAGTCTCGTGCTTCCAAATGGCTTAAAGACGATAGAAGAAGATGGGTTTTACGAGTGTAGCGCGCTCAAGAGTATCGTGATTCCGGACAGTGTAACAGATATTGGAGATTTCGCGTTCACCGGCTGCTATGCGCTGGATGACATTTATTATATGGGCACTGGGGAAGAATGGGACGCCATTGATGACCATATCGGTGTATATTCCGTGAATATCCATTGCAATTATACACCTGAAAGCTAAATAAAAGAAAAAGACTCGGCATTTGCCGAGGCTTTGTGTTTTTATTGCAT
>JAZORA010000252.1:0-4087 GCA_045656365.1 Eubacteriales bacterium
CAGAACGACATGGCTACGATCCGACTTTGACCTACACCGAGCGTTTCGGTCTTGAGGGCGCGTTTATCACTAAGGCTACGGCTCAGCTGATGCGCGATTTTGGCGCGATTCAGGCACCCCAGAATGCCTTCCTTCTCAATCTTGGACTCGAGAGTCTCCACGTAAGAATGGAGCGCCACTGCGAGAACGGTCTTGCCGTTGCCAAGTTCCTCAAGGAGGACGATCGCATTGCTTGGGTAACCTACCCCAGCCTTGAGGGTGACAAGTATTATGACCTGGCGCAGAAGTATCTTCCCAAAGGAAGCTGTGGCGTGGTCAGCTTTGGCGTGAAGGGCGGAAGAGAGATGGCAGAGAAATTCATGGGTAACCTGAAGATCGCCGCCATCGAGACCCACGTTGCCGACGCGAGAACCTGCTGTCTGCATCCTGCCAGCGCAACCCACAGACAGATGAACGAGGAGGAGCTGAAGGCAGCCGGTATTTCGGGTGATCTGGTTCGTCTTTCCTGCGGAATTGAGAACGCGGAGGATCTGATCGCCGACCTGAAGCAGGCACTCGACGCCCTTGCCGAATAAATAGGACAGAAGATTAGGAGGTGACGGTATGCCCATTAAAATACCGAACTTGTTGCCTGCCACGCAGGTGCTCTTGAATGAAAATATTTTCGTCATGACCGAGACCCGCGCCATGACGCAGGATATTCGTCCCCTGAAGATTTTGATGCTCAATCTGATGCCTCAGAAGATCGCCACCGAGACTCAGATCGCGCGGCTGATCGGTAACACGCCCTTGCAGGTGGAGCTGGAGCTTCTGCAGACGGCGACCCATAAATCGACCCACACCTCGGCGGAGCACATGCTTGCCTTTTACAAGACCTTTGATGAGGTAAAGCACAAGAAGTACGACGGCATGATCATTACGGGCGCGCCCGTGGAGCAGATGGCGTTTGAAGAGGTGGACTATTGGGATGAGCTTTGCGAGATCATGGAGTGGAGCAAGACCCACGTGACCAGCACCTTCCACATTTGCTGGGGGGCACAGGCGGGACTGTATTACCATTACGGTGTCAAGAAGTATCCCTTGGACAAAAAAATGTTCGGCGTATTCGAGCATCAGCTGGATCACAAGCAGTCGATCCTCTTCCGAGGCTTTGACGATACCTTCGTCGTGCCACATTCCCGTCATACAACCTGCTTGAGAGAGGATATTGAGGCGGTTCCCGAGCTGAAAATTCTGGCTAGCTCCGAGGAAGCGGGCGTCTTTGTTTGCGCCACAGAGCGGGGCAGACAGATTTTTGTCACGGGGCACTCCGAGTACGACGCGGATACTTTAAAGAAGGAGTATTTTCGCGACAAGGACGCGGGACTTCCCATCGACGTTCCGAAGAATTATTTTCCCGAGGACGACGATACAAAGGAGCCTGTGGTTCGTTGGCGCAGCTGTGCCAATCTGCTTTACTCCAACTGGCTCAACTATTTCGTATATCAGTCTACGCCGTATAATATTGAAGAGATTGAATAAACATAAAAAAATCCCTGAGGGTTTCACCTCAGGGATTTTTATTTTAGATTTCAATCAAATGCTTGGGGCTCTTGGTCAGGTTGCGGATCCGTCCGTTATGATCCACGGCTACCATATCCTCAATGCGACAGCCGTACCGACCCTCAAGATAAATGCCAGGCTCAACGGTGACCACGTTTCCCCGACGGAGGATCGAAGCCTCCTTGGCGCGAGGCGAGAGAGACGGAGCCTCATGGACGTCAAGTCCCACGCCGTGCCCAAGACTATGCCCGAAGCAGTCGGCAAAGCCTGCTTTTCGGATCACGTCGCGTGCGACTTCGTCGGCGGCGCGACAGCCGATTCCCTCCGAAAGGGCGTCAAGAGCAGCCATTTGCGCAGAGAGGACGGTCTCATAGACTCGCTTCATGTCCTCGTCTGCCCGTCCAATGACCACCGTACGGGTCATATCCGAGCAGGAGCCGTCAAGCTTTGCCCCGAAATCCATGGTGAGGAATCCCGTGCGGAGCTTGGTTTCCGAGGGAATACCGTGGGGGAGAGAGGAGGCGGGACCCGATACGGCGATGATATCAAATGCCGATGCGTCCGCTCCGTGCTTCCGCATGAAAAACTCCAGCTCCAGCGCCACGTCTTTCTCGGTGACGTCGGGGGAAAGATAGCCGAGAATGTGCTCGAATGCCAGATCGGTGATCGTTTGCGCCCGTTCTATGAGGCGCAGCTCCTCCTCGGTTTTGACCGTTCGCAGATCCTTCAGGATCTCGGACGCGCCCGTGCAAAGGGTGATGCCATCAAAGGCTTTGGAAAAGCTTTGATAATCGGCGCAGGACAGAGAAGCGTCCTCCAGCGCCACGCGTGTGATGGCATGATCACGCATGAGGGAAAGAAGACAAGTCTTCATGTCGCTCTCGGGACGGATCACCTCGAAATTTTTAACCGATGCCCGTGCCGCCTCCGCATAGCGGAAGTCCGCCAAGAGAAAGGCGTGCTTCGGGGTGACGAGCAAATAGCCGTCGGTGTAGTGGAAATCCGACAAATAGCGCTGGTTGGTCTCGGAGGAGATCAGCGCGGCGTCCACCTCCAAGGTAAAAAGGGCATCTTGAAATCGCTGTAGCTTCGTCATGTCAGTCTCCCTTGGCGCTCTGCCAGCACCGCTTCATATAGAGGGCGTCCTCTGCCATCGTTCCCGCCGATTCGCAGATGATACGGGGAGAGACTCCCTCCCGGACGATGGCTTCGGCAAGGGGCTCAAAGGTCGGACCAAACACTTCGTCCTCAAAGGTCAGGTGCTTTTTCTCACCCGCCTTGGTGTATTCGATTTTGGAAAAATGGCAATGGAGATTTTTGGCGTACTCGTCGCCGAGGGTGCTTCCGATCTGGTCAAAGATCCGACGGTAGCTGTCACAGTCGGCAAAATAGCCGCCCAGATGTCTGGCGTTCAGGTGACCGAAATCCACCACGGGGCAGTAATGGGGAGAGATCTTGCAAAGTGTCAGAACCTCGGGGAGCGTTCCCAGCTGATTGATCTTTCCCATGGTCTCAAGACCCATGCGGATTTTCGTTCCTCCGTTGACCTGGAGATTTTTCTCAAGAGTGTCGGCGGCAAGCGCCATGGCTTCTTCGCGGGAGATCTTGGCGGCACTGCCCGTATGGATCACGATGGTATCCGCGCCCAACAGCTCGGCGGCGTGAAGGGAGCGGGAGATATAGTCGATGCTCTTCAGCCGCTTTTCCTCCTCCACGCCCGAAAGGGAAATGAAGTAGGGGGTGTGAAGCGACATGAGGATTCCGTATTCCTTTGCCTTTTCCCCGATTTTCGCGAGGGTGGCGTCCGAGGCGGTCAGACCGTTTCCCGCCTGATATTCATAGGCGTCAAGTCCTCGTTGTCTAAGCCAAGAGGGGGCTTGGAGGGTGGATTTATAACCCTCGTCATAGAAGGATTCGCTGTTTCCTCCCGGGCCGAAGGTGGGGTGATCGATATACATCATAGAGTTTCCTTTCGTTTCTGCTTCTTATGGTAACGACGGATATAAGGCTTTTCCAAGAGCCGCTTGGCACGGAAAAAGAGGGTGGTTTTGTCCTTGATGGGGGGGACGATCAGAGAGAGCATATCCAGTCGGTGCGCCGCCAGCGCGTCGGTCAGGAGCTGATCGCCAAGTCCCGCCGTCTCGGCAGGGGTAACGCTCATTTCTTCCATGGCGGCAAGGAGAGAGCGGCTCGACGGCTTTCCGCTGTCGGGATAGGCGGGAAGCCCCAGAGTGCGGTTAAAGAGCTCCACACGATCGGCGTGGTTGTTGGAGATCAGAGCCGCCTTGATGCCGTGCTCCGAGAGGGCGGAGAACCACGCGTGAATGCGATCGTCCGGCTCGTCCTGCTCGTAGGGGGCAAGCGTGTTGTCAATATCGATGAGGAGCGCGCGAATGCCAAGGCTCTCCAAAAACTCGGGAGTGATCTCCTCAAAGGTGGGAAATATATAGTCGGGTGTCAACAAATACGACAGAGTGTGACGCTTCTTTTTCATGGCGGAGTCCTTTCTCTTCAGATATTATTATTTTATCATAAAAAGTATATA
>JAZORA010000253.1:0-2208 GCA_045656365.1 Eubacteriales bacterium
CTCCATCAGCTTACGCATCTTCCCTTGAGGATCGCCCCCAAACATGCGATGCATGTTGCGAAGGTTCTTGTCATCCATGCAAACAAGCAGATCAAAATTTTCGTAATCCGCCCGTGTAATCTGCACCGAATATTTTCCCGCCGAGGAAAAGCCGTGTCTTGCAAGCTCGGCTCTGGCGGGGGGATAGATGGGATTGCCGATCTCTTCGGTGCTGGTGGCTGTAGATGCGATCACAAACTCCTCGGAAAGTCCGCGATCCGCTACCATTTTCTTAAAAATAAGCTCTGCCATCGGACTCCGACAAATATTGCCGTGGCAAACAAACATAATTTTTCTTTTCATCATCAAACCCGATAAATATAGTTGTCCTTTCTCGGTCTTGCCGCAGGCTTCTGACAATCACCGTATCCGAGGATACAATGACCGATGCCCACGTAATCGCCATCAATTCCCCATTTTTTAAGAAGCGCTTTTCCCTCATCGGTTTCAAATTCTTCCCTTGCCCGATGAATCCAGCAGGAGTCCACCCCAAGGGCGTATGCGGCGTTCATCAGATTGCCCATAACCAAAGACCCGTCCTCAAGATAGGTGGGAATGGTGCGGTCCGCAAGAACGATCACCACGGTAGGCGCACCGTAAAAGGGATCTGCATCGGGTGTTCCCATAATCGCCGCGTTCATGCGGCGAAGCATCTCGATGGTTTCCTGATCCTGAACCACCACCATAATGGGAGACTGTCTTCCTCTCCCCGTTGCCGAAAAGGTTCCCGCGCGCAAAATTTCCTGAAGCTTTTCTTCCTCTACCTGACGGTATTCATAGCTTCTTACGCTTCTGCGCTCACACAAGCAAGCAATTACTTCGTTCTTCATAAAAGCCTCCGAATTTTTTAATTCTTTTCATTACAATTCCATTATATCATAGTTTCTTTTTTGTTTCAACGGCTCAAGGAAAAATGCTTGACACAATCCAAGAAAACTGTTATAATGAGGTATCAAATCAAGAAAACGAGGTACTTTACCATGCAATATACGAAGGGATTTCATCACGTAGGTCTCAAATACGCCGATCTTGGGCGTTCTCTTGACTTTTATCTGGGTCTTGGACTTCGCGAGGTCGTTCGTTGGGGCGATGTAGGCAACGAAATCGTGATGCTGGATTTGGGTGACGGCGGACGAATCGAGCTGCTTCCCCACGGCGGAGACGAGTTCTCCCCCAATGGAAAATGGTTGCACTTTGCCATCGAGGTCGACGATGTGGATGCCTCCTATGAGAAGGCGCTTTCCCTTGGTGCCATCTCCTCACGCCCCCCGAAAACCGTTCCGCTCGATGCAAAGCCTATGCCCATTTCCATTCGAATCGCCTTTGTAAAGGGTCCCGACGGCGAGGAAATTGAATTTTTCAAGCAAGTACAATAAATATGTCGAAAAACACCGCCAAATCATAAATTTTGGCGGTGTTTTTTGTTTGCCGATTGTTTTTTGAGGAGATTTATGGTATAATATACGCAGTAATTTGTAAAGGTGGCGATCAAGCATGTCCGTCGTTGACGAGCACTATCAAAAAATGACACAAACTCCCGTCTCAAGGCTCATTATCCGCTTGGGGATCCCTACCACGATCTCCATGCTGATCACAAGCATTTATAACCTTGCCGACACGTATTTCGTAGGAACGCTTGGGGAAAGTCAGCAGGGCGCTACGGGAATTCTTTTTACCCTTCAGGCAATCATTCAGGCGGTCGCCTTCATGCTGGGGCACGGCTCGGGAAGCTTTGTTTCCAAAGCACTTGCCGATAAAAACACAAAGGAAGCCTCCGAATACGTTTCCACGGCGTTCTTTACCGGTGCGGTCGCGGGAACGACCCTTTCGATTCTAGGGCTTCTCTTCCTGACGCCCTTCATGCGCCTTTTGGGCAGTACCGAGACCATTCTTCCCTATGCCAAGGACTATGGCTTTTGGGTCCTCGTCGCCTGTCCCTTTATGGTCTGCTCGCTGATCCTGAATAACAACCTTCGCTATGAGGGAAAGGCGTTTTATGCCATGATCGGTCTGACCACGGGCGGTATTCTGAATATTTTTGGAGATTACCTTTTGATCCGCGTCTTTGGAATGGGTGTGTTTGGCGCGGGTATGGCAACGGCAATCTCGCAGATAGTGAGCTTCTTTATTCTTTTGATCCTCTACAAAAAAATGGCGCAAAGCACCATT
>JAZORA010000254.1:0-3213 GCA_045656365.1 Eubacteriales bacterium
ACCGATTTCTAAAATATTTCTAAAAAATTTTTAGAAATTCTTTTAGAAATGCACCCCCGTTTGTGTAGCCCCTGCCACAGAGTGACAGGAACCGCCGCAAGTTATTCTGAGGGTATTATAGCATAGAAACAGAAAAAATTCAAGAGCGAGTAACTATACTTCATCGGTTTAAAGCAAATAGTTTTTGATTTATCGCAGAAGCAAAAATAAATTTGCTTTAACTATTTATAAATAATAAAAAACGGAGCTGTGTTAATGTATTTGCACAACGATAATCAAAAGTTATACCTTAACAAAATTATTTCTTTAGAAAGCTATTGACAAGTGGGTTCGAATGTGTTATACTATACTCGGAAGGAGGGATAGAAGTATGCTTACACAAGAAAAGAGGCTTGGAGATATAGCAGAAATCACGGCAGGTATCGCCGGATTTGGCGATCAAGGTGGCTTTGCTTATCAAGTAGTACAACCCAACAGTTTTAATGACACCGGTTATATGGGCGATATTGATATCCAATATCGAAGTGACAAGATATCTGAAAAGTTGTTGCTATTTTCGGGCGACATATTAGTTAAGAGGTTGAATCCGTCTTTCGTTCACGTTGTGGCGGAAGATTCGACGGGCATGGCGGCTTCCCAGAATCTTTTGGTTGTACGGCCAAGTGGTGAGGTTGATCCGTTTTATCTCGGGTATCTTCTTGAACAGAAAGAAATTATCGGTCAAGTCGAGCATGTTACGGGCAGCTCGGCGGCAATCAAGGCGGTATCGGTAAAGAAACTTGCCGACATCAGAATTCCCGTCATTCCGCTTAACGAGCAACGAAAAGTGGGCGAGATATGGAAGTTATCGCGCAGGCGCAAGCAGTTATTAAATGAATACATGGAAGAAAGCGATCGGCTGGTTTCTATGCTGGCATCACAAATTATCAACGGTGGAGGAAACACAAAATGAGCAAAACAACTTCTCAGGATATAAAAGCAACACTTTGGAAGGCAGCAGGCACCTTCCGCGGCACGATTGACGCCGCAAACTATAAGGATTTCGTCCTCTCGATGCTTTTCTTAAAGTATTTGGACGACACGTATACCGAATTTCTCAGAGAGCTTGAGGAACGTTACAAGGGTAACCCTGTGCGTATCGAGCGTGCAAGAAAGAATCTTCCCTTCGTGCTTGAAGATAATCAGCGTTTTGATTATCTTTACACCAACCGTTACGATCCCAAGATTGGTGAAATGATCAACACCGCACTTCAGGGCATCCAGGACGGAAACGCAGAACTTCGAGGTGTATTCCGCAGTATCAACTTCAACAGCGAGTCAATGCTCGGTAACCCTCAGCAGAAAGTAACCAAGCTCCGTACCCTTCTAGAAGACTTCAAGCCTCTGTGTCTTGAACCCTCACAAATCGAGGTTGGTCCCGGAGAGGACCCTGCATACGTCATCGGAGATGCCTACGAATACATGGTTGGTGAATTTGCGGCAGAAGCAGGTAAGAAAGCGGGATCTTTCTTTACACCGAGCATGGTCTCTGAACTCATGGGCATGTTGACCGCCCCCAAGGCAGGAAACTCGATATACGATCCCACCTGCGGATCGGGCTCGCTTCTCATCCGTACCGCTCGTCAGGCGGGATCACTTGACGGAGTTGCCATCTATGGTCAGGAAATGAACGGTTCGTCCTGGTCGATGGCGAGAATGAACCTTTTCATTCACGGCATTCACGATAGCAATATCGCCTGGGGTGATACGCTTTCCAATCCTCAGCACCTTGATTCTGATGGTAACCTTAAGCAGTTTGACGTCATCGTCGCGAATATGCCTTTCAGCCTTGATAAGTGGGCGGAAGGCTTCAATAGCCGCCAGGAAGATGGTGCCAGCGAGGAGGACAAGAAATTCAAGATGACTGCAAACCTCGACCGCTTCCACCGTTTTGACTGGGGCGTTCCCCCTGCAAGCAAGGGAGACTGGGCATTCCTGCTCCACATGTTGCACTCTTTGCGTAGCAACGGACGCATGGCAGCAGTTGTTCCTCACGGCGTGCTTTTCAGAGGCTCTGCTGAGGGCAGAATCCGTCAGATCGTTATTGAGAAGAATTTGCTTGATGCGGTTATCGGACTTCCCGCAAACCTTTTCTACGGAACGTCCATTCCTGCTTGTATTCTTATTTTCAAGAAGAACAGAGCAACCGACGACGTACTCTTTATCGACGCATCCGGCAAGGACGAAAACGGCAACCTCAGATACCGCAAGGATAAAAATCAGAATAAGCTCGATCAGTGCCATATCGATGCAATCTTCAAAGCGTATACTGACCGTGTGGAGGTTGAGAGATTTGCACACGTGGCAAGCTTTGAAGAAATCAAGGCAAACGATTTCAACCTCAATATTCCCCGTTACGTGGATACTTTTGAGGAAGAAGAGCTGATTGACATTGAAGAAGTACAGAGCAATATCGAACGCATCAAGACTGAAATCGCAGTTGTTGAAGCGCAGATGGCGCAGTATTTGAAGGAGTTAGGATTATGAGCAGAGAAATAGAATCTAAAGGAAAAATACTGATATATCAGACTGAAAAAGGCGACACCAAAATCGATGTGTATTTTGAAAATGATACAATTTGGATGTCTCAGAAAGGTATAGCCGAACTGTACCAAACGTCCCCGCAGAACATTACGATGCACATCCGAAACATCTATAACGATGGAGAACTTGAGGAAGAAGCAACTTGTAAGAATAACTTACAAGTTCAAAATGAAGGTGGCCGAGAAGTTAATCGCTCAGTAAAGTGTTATAATTTCGACATGATTTTGGCTATCGGTTACCGAGTAAGAAGCAATGTCGGCATACATTTCCGCCGTTGGGCTACGTCCGTTTTAACAGAATATACCAAAAAAGGGTTTGTGTTAAACGATGATCGTCTGCGTAATCCCAAAGAATTTGGCGCGGACTACTTTGACGAGCTTCTTGAGCGTATCCGAGACATTCGTGCCAGTGAGAAAAGACTATATCAGAAAGTTAAAGACATCTTCGCACTGTCCGTCGATTATGATGCAAAAAGCGAAATAGCGCAAAATTTCTTCAAGTCGGTCCAAAACAAGTTGGAATATGCTGCCACGGGCTATACTGCTCCGGAAATTATCGCAGCTCGTGCGGATGCATCCAAGGACAATATGGGGCTTACCTCTTTTAAGGGTGCTAAAGTACGACGTAGTG
>JAZORA010000255.1:0-5979 GCA_045656365.1 Eubacteriales bacterium
TGGATCTCCAGACCGAGCACGAGCGCTATATCACCGAGCAGATCTACAAGAAGCCTGTATTCCTGACCAACTATCCGAAGGATATCAAGGCGTTCTATATGAAGCAAAATCCCGACGGCAAAACGGTTGCGGCAACCGACCTCCTCGTTCCCGGCGTGGGCGAGATCATCGGCTGCTCCGAGCGTGAGGCTGACTACGACAAGCTGGTCTCCGCCATGGAAGCGCGCGGTATGAACCTCGCGGACTACAAGGATTATCTCGACCTGAGAAAATTCGGCTCGGTTCCTCATTCGGGCTTCGGACTCGGCTTTGAGCGCATCATTATGTACGTAACGGGCATGTCCAACATCCGTGACGTCATTCTCTACCCCAGAACCGTAGGAAACATTCGATAAAAAACAAACACAACAGAAAGGAAATCATCATGTCCGAATTGATTTTCCCCAAGACATACGACCCCAAGCTCACCCTTCGCGAGACCCAGCGGGCGATCAAGCTCATCAAGGACACCTTCCAAAAGGAGCTGGCTCTGGCGCTGAATCTGGATCGCGTCACCGCGCCCATCATCGTTCGTCAGGGTAGCGGTGTCAACGACGACCTGAGCGGTGTGGAGAGAAAGGTCTCCTTCACCATGATGGAGGTCGAGGGCACGGCAGAGGTGGTTCAATCCCTAGCAAAATGGAAGCGCATCGCCCTGCACCGCTACGGTTACGGCGAAGGCGAGGGGATTTATACCGACATGAACGCTCTGCGCCGTGACGACAAGGCAGACAACACCCACTCGATCTTCGTGGATCAATGGGATTGGGAAAAGGTCATTCGCCCCGAGGATCGCACCGTGGAATATCTGAAGTCCACCGTCCGCGCCATCGTGGGTGCCCTCTCCCGTACCAAGGGCTATATTAACAAGCAGTATTATCCAAAGCTGACCACCACTCTTGGCGACGAGGTATTCTTCATCACCACGCAGGAGCTGGAGGATCTATATCCCGACAAGACGGCAAAGGAGCGTGAGGATCTCATTACCAAGGAGCACGGCATCGTCTTTATCATGCAGATCGGCGGCGCACTCAAGAGCGGCGTGCCCCACGACAGCCGCGCACCCGACTATGACGACTGGCTTCTGAATGGCGATATTATGCTCTGGAACCCCATTCTCGACCGAGCCCTTGAGATTTCCTCCATGGGAATCCGTGTGGATGCCGAGGCAATGGACCGTCAGCTGACTCTTGCGGGTGCTGACAGCCGTCGAGAGTTCCCCTATCACCGTATGATCCTGGACGGAACCCTTCCCCTCACCATCGGCGGTGGAATCGGTCAGTCCCGTCTGTGTATGCTTCTTCTCGAGAAGGCGCACATCGGCGAGGTACAGACCTCCATCTGGCCCGATGCCATGATCGAGGAGTGCGCAAAGCATAACGTGACGTTGCTTTAACAAAAAAGCACCGTGAATCGCAAGGATTCACGGTGTTTTTATTTTGGTTTACGCTTCGATCTTATACTGCGTTCCCTGAGGGGTATCAATGAGGGTCACGCCGCGGGCGGCAAGCTCCTGACGGATCTCGTCGGCACGGGCATAATTCTTCGCCTTCTTGGCGGCGATACGCTCGGCGATCTTTTCCTCGATCTCGCGAACGAAGGGATCGTCGGACTTGGCAGCCGCCGCTGCCTTCTCTTCCTCCAGCTGCTTTTCGGCAGTCTCCACAAGGTCGAGTCCCAACACACGGTCAAAGTCACGGATCAGCGCGATCTTCGTAGCAGGCGTGGTCTTTGCCTTCAGCACGTCGTAGAGAGCGGTCACCGCCAGCGAGGTATTCATGTCGTTATCCAGCGCTGCGCAGAATGCCGCCCGTCTTTCGTCGAAGATAGCAGGCTCAACCTCACCCGCATCCTCCTTGAGAAGAGGTACGATCTTCGCGATCAGCTTCTTGTAAGCGGTCTGGGCATTATCCAAATTTTCATAGGAGAACACGAGAGATTTACGGTAGTGAGAGCCAAGGCAGAAGAGACGGTAAACCAGAGGATTATATCCCTTGGATTCCAGAAGGGAGACCGTCAAAAACTCACCCGAGGACTTACTCATCTTACCGCTATTGGTGTTCAGGTGGTGAACGTGGAACCAATAATTACACCACTTATGCCCCACAAATGCCTCACTTTGTGCAATTTCGTTGGTGTGGTGGGGGAATGCGTTATCAATACCGCCGCAGTGGATATCCAGATATTCACCCAGATGCTTCATGCTGATGCAGGAGCACTCAATATGCCAACCGGGGTAACCGATACCCCAAGGACTATCCCACTTCAGCTCCTGATCGTCAAACTTGGATTTGGTGAACCAAAGCACGAAGTCTGCCTTATTTCTCTTGTTGGAGTCCTCCTCAACGCCCTCGCGGACGCCTACCTCCAGATCCTCCTCCTTGAAGTCGTTGAACACGTAATACTGCTTGAGCTTGGAGGTATCAAAATAGATGTTTCCGCCCGCCTCGTAGGCGTAATCCTTACGGAGCAGCTCCTCGATCACATGAATAAACTCGTCGATACAGCCCGTAGCGGGAGCGACCACGTCGGGCGTTTTGATATTCAGCTTCTCGCAGTCGGCAAAAAAGGCGTCGGTATAGAATTTGGCAATCTCAAGCACGGTCTTTTTCTCGCGCTTCGCGCCCTTCAGCATCTTATCCTCACCCGTATCGGCATCGCTGGTCAGGTGTCCCACGTCGGTAATGTTCATAACACGGGTCACGTCATAGCCTGCGTAGCGGAAGTATTTCTCCAGCACGTCCTCCATAATGTAGCTGCGAAGGTTACCGATATGGGCATAGTGATAGACTGTCGGTCCGCAAGTATACATGCTGACCTTTCCGGGCTCGTTGGGTATAAACTCTTCTCTTTTTCTCGTCAATGAATTATAAAGAACCATATTTCTTTCCTCTTACTTTGCTTTTCTTGTCTTTTGGTTTTTCAAGGTAGCAAGCTCTTCCTCAAGAGAGGCGAGCTTTTCCTCAAGACGGCGGATTTCCTGCGCTACGGGGTCGGGAATGTGGATCTGATCCAACTCATCCTCCACGCGAACTCCCTCTTTCTTGACGATCTTTGCGGGGATTCCCACCGCCGTACAGTTGTCGGGAATCTCACTGAGCACCACGGCGTTGGCGGCGATCTTGGTATTATCACCGATGCGGAAGGGTCCGAGAACCTTAGCACCCGCGCCCACCATCACGTTGTTTCCGAGGGTGGGATGGCGCTTACCCAGATCCTTACCCGTACCACCGAGGGTCACGCCCTGGTAGAGAGTACAGTGGTCACCGATCTCGGCGGTCTCACCGATCACCACGCCCATACCGTGGTCGATCATCAGTCCCTTGCCGATCTTGGCGGCGGGGTGGATCTCGATGCCCGTCACGAAGCGAGCCGCCTGACTGACCGCTCTTGCCGCAAAGGGATGCCCGTTCTCGTGCATCTTATGCGCCACGCGGTATGCCATGAGGGCATGAACGCCCGAATAAAGGAGCGCCACCTCCCAGTTGCTTCGGGCGGCAGGGTCACGCTCACGGGTTACCTGGATATCCTCCTTCACCGACGCAATCGTTTCTTTTGCCACTTTCTTTATATTTGTTGCCAAGTTTCCCAAGGAATCGATCTGCTTTTTTACGGAATCCGTTCCACGGGATAATGTAATTTTCTGATTGGTGTCCATCGTATCCTCCTTGTGTGAGAATTGAATTAAAAAACGCCTCTGCGCCCATGGGCGCAGAGGCGTGTCAACGCGGTTCCACTCTGCTTAAAATACGCACCGTATTTTATCTTTTTTTCCTTAACGCGGAATCACGTTACAAGCTACCGCCAACTCGTCTGTTGGACTCGCCCGTAAAATCTCCCGTGCGCACATCCCGCCCTCTCCGTCGGTCGCTTTCAGCCTATGGCAACCGTTCTCTGAAACGAAGGATCAGCGGATTCTTCCCGTTCATCGATCACTTTATATATTATACACGCGTTTCTCCGATTTGTAAAGTGTTTTTTGAATATTTTCTTTCAAATCGTATCAGATCAGCTCAGCTTCCTCCAGAAGTCTCGTGAGTCTTCGGTTCAACCCCGATTTTGTAAGCGGCGGCTGATGGAGAAGCGCCAGCTCGGCAAGAGAAGCAGACTCGTTTTCCGCCCGAAGCCTTGCCGTCTCACGTAGCTCCTCAGGAAGGCTTTCGATCCGTCCCGACAGAGTCAGGTGTTCAATGGCTTCCATCTGTCTTTGTGCCGCCTCTACCGAACGGGAAATATTTCTCGTCACGCAGTTGGTGGCTCGGTTTTCGTTGTTTCGAATCTCCCGCTCAATGCTGACGTTTGCCACGTCAAAGCCTGTTTTGGCGCACCCGATAAAATAGAGGAACTCAAAAATTGCGCCATTGCTCTTATAAAGCAGTGAATAGCGACCTCCCCTCGCACTCCGAGAGGGCTTGATCACGTGTGCGGAAAGATATTGGGTAAGGGCATCGGCTCTCCCCTCCGTGGGAAGCGGAAGCTCCAGATGGTATCCCTTATGAGGGTCGCTGACCGTTCCGCAGCCTAAAAACACGCCTCGCAAAAACGCCTGCGCGCACGCAGGACAGCGAAAGCCTACCGTGTCGGAAAGCTCTTCCCCTCTCTGCGTGTCCACCGCGTGGAGGAAGGAAGCAAGCGCCCCCCCTTGCGTTCGGATCACAAAGGCTCTTCTTCCCGCCCGCACCGTTTCCTCCGGGGTGACGGTTTCCCGAAACACACCGCCCAGAAGTCGCGCGGCAAGCTCGGCGATCTCCTTATGGTAGAAATACGCCGCGAGGGCATCCTCTCCCTCGATCCGTCGGCTATGGAAAAGGAGTCCGTATAGCATTGCCTTTCGGCAACAGGTTTTTTTCAGGGGAAGCCTCAACAGCTCCTCGCATACCTCAGATGTAAATGACATGATTCTATCCTTTTTTCTTTTGTTCACGATCGGTGGGAATCCACTCCACCTCACGTTCAAGAGTAACGCCGAATTGTTCCATGACCCGCTCCCGAACCGTTTCTTCCAAGCGGAGAACCTCCTCGGCGGTGGCATCTCCCCGATTGATCACAAAGCCCGCGTGCTTCAGAGAAACCTCCGCTCCGCCCACGCGCAAACCCTTCAGTCCGCAATCCTCAATCAGCTTTCCCGCAAAATGTCCCTCGGGACGCTTGAAATAACTGCCCGCGCTGGGATATTCCAGGGGCTGCTTTTCCCGTCTTGCCACAGAAAGATTTTGCATATTCTCAAGGATCGCTTCCCGATTGCCCGCCACGAGTGACAGCTCGGCGGTAAGGCATACGAGGGACGGATTGCTTTTATAAATGCTCGTTCGGTAGCCAAAGCCGTGGTCGGTGATCTCCACGAGCTCGCCCGTCTCGGTATTGAGGGCGGTACTGCGAAGCACCACTTGGCGCATCTCGCCGCCGTAAGCCCCCGCATTCATATAGACCGCGCCGCCCAGCGTACCGGGGATCCCTGCGGCAAACTCCAAGCCGCTAAGCGATTTTGACGCCGCGAATTTTGCCAAAGAAGCGAGTGTTACACCGCAATCCGCCGTCAGACGATTCCCATCCTGCTTGATCGAGCAGACGCCCTTTGTCAGGACCAGCACGTCCTGTAGCCTACCGTCTCCGAACAAAAGGTTGGAGCCGTTCCCAATCACACGAAAGGGAATTCCCTCCTCTCGAAGAAGGCGAACCGACAAAACAAGAGCATCCACGGAATCTGGAAACACCGAAAGCTCCGAAGAGCCGCCGATGCGAAAGCTGGAAAGTGTTTTCAAGGAACGTCCCCGCTCGGCTTTGATTCCTCGCTCCCCAAGGCTTGACGCCACCTTCTCCCAAATCATTTCTCATCCTCCGTAATACAGTCGTAGATCTCCTCGAAGCTTCTTGCCACGAAGGTCAGCTTCCCTCGGATCTCATCCGAAATCTCCCGTCCCGATGGATTAAAATAGCAGG
>JAZORA010000256.1:0-5474 GCA_045656365.1 Eubacteriales bacterium
CGTCAGGGCGTTGAGGTGGAGAGAAAGCCACGCCCCATTACGATCTTCTCCCTCGACTGCGAAGCCACCGACGATCCCCGTGAATACCGCTTGGACGTTCATTGCTCGTCGGGTACGTACATTCGAACCCTCTGCGCTGACATCGGAAACGCCCTTGGCTGTGGCGGTGTGATGGCATCTCTTGAGCGAACGCAAACGGGAGATTTTCCCCTTGCCGATTCTCACACGATCGCCGAGCTTGAGACAATGACTCCCGAGGAACGGCTTTCCTGTCTCGTACCCACCGAGCGGCTATTTGATTCTCTGCCCGCCCTTCCCCTTCCCGCCTTTTACGAGAAGCTTTGTCGGAGCGGATGTGAGATCTACCTAAAGAAGCTCCGTGTCGATTATCCCCTTGGTGAGCGCTTGCGGCTCTGTGGCGCGGACGGACGCTTTTTCGCCATCGGCGAGGTTCGGGAGTACCCCGACGGTCTTGCCGTCAAATCTCTGAAAATCTTTGATTTAAATTAAAAAATGGTCTTGAGCGTTTCGCTCAAGACCATTTTTCTGTTCTTATTTCTCGGGATCGAGATACTTCCAATAGGCAAGAATGTAATTGAGTCCCGACCAGACGGTCATCACGAGGGAGAAGAGGATCGACGCCCAGGTGAGAGGAAGAATATCGGTTCTCCAAAGGAGAGGGTGTCCAACGATCACCTCGCCGATCTGACGAGCCGCCAGCTGAACCACGGGCTCTAAGAAGACGGTGGAGATGGCAACGATCTGCGACACGGTCTTGATCTTACCCAGCATATTTGCCGCCACCACGATGTTACTTCCCGTGGAGACCACAAGTCTCATGGAGGTCACCGCCAGCTCGCGGAACACGACCACAAGAAGGGTGAAGATCATCACAAGACGCAGATTATCAAACTTATAAAGAATCACAAAGAGTGCGCCGATGACCATAAATTTATCGGCAATGGGATCCATAAACTTTCCAAAATCGGTGATCAGATTGTCTCTTCTGGCAATCTTTCCGTCCAGCATGTCGGTCACCGCCGTACCGATAAACAGCACTGCGCAAATGAGGCAGGACAGATAAAACGGAATGATGCGGTCGGGCAGCATTCCCACCAAAAGAAGTACGGGCACAAGACAAAGTCTGAGAACCGTGAGCTTATTGGGTAAATTCATTTTCATCATGAAACTCTCCTTATGTATGATCGCTTAAAATGGCTCTTCCCATCAGGTCGTAATCCAATACGTCCCGAATCTTCACCTGTACGAAGGAGCCGGGGGCGATCCGTTTTGCGGAACGGAAATATACCTTTCCGTCGATCTCGGGCGCATCCTCGGCGCTTCTGCCGAAATGCATTTCGCTGACGGGGTCGTAATCCTCACAAAGAACGGGAATGATCTTTCCGATCTTGGTTCTGTTTCTCGCTTCGTTGATCTCCAGCTGCACCCGCATCACAAGACCGGCACGATCCTGCTTTACCTGCTCGTCAAGCTGATCGGGAAGATCGTAGGCGGGCGTATCCTCCTCGCGGGAGTAGGGGAACACCCCTGCTCTCTCGAATTTCGTCTCCTTCACAAACTCGCAAAGGGTCTCAAAATCCTCCTCGGTCTCACCGGGGAAGCCCACGATAAAGGTGGTACGGATCACGATGTCGGGAATCTCCTCCCGAAGCTTCTTGATCACGCCGCGGATCATGGCGCTGTCGCCGTGTCGGTTCATCGCCGCAAGCATCCGATCGCTGATGTGCTGAATGGGCAGGTCGATATATTTCAGAATACGGGGGTTATCCCGCATCTCGGCAACAAGGTCGTCGGTGATCTTGTCGGGATAGCAGTAAAGCAGACGAATCCACGGAATGGTGGTCGCCTCGG
This sequence comes from Eubacteriales bacterium, assembly GCA_045656365.1. Classification (GTDB taxonomy): domain Bacteria; phylum Bacillota; class Clostridia; order Oscillospirales; family CAG-272; genus HGM12713. The sequence continues at coordinate 1,873 of JAZORA010000256.1, forward strand.
TGATTTTTCTGAGCAGCTCCGCCAGACGGTACTCCCCATAAAGATCCAAGCCGTATCGGGTGATATCCTGTGCCACCACGTTCAGCTCCTTTACGCCCAGCGCCTCCAGCTGCTTTGCCTCGGCAACCAGATCCTCCATGGGACGGCTGCGGAATTTTCCGCGAATAGCGGGAATGGCACAATAGGCACAACGGTTGTCACAGCCCTCGGCGATCTTAAGATACGCCGTATACTCGGGCGTAGTCAGGATTCGGTCGCCCCCAAGGCGCACCGTTTCCTTATCCTCAAAGGAGGTGTACTTTCTCTTCGAGCCCTTTTTCTTCTTGACGGTCACCGCCTCAATGGCTTCTACGATGTTGTGAATGCTTCCCACGCCCAGCACCGCGTCCACCTCGGGAAATTCCTCAAGGATTCCCTCCCGATACCGCTCGGCAAGGCATCCCGTAACCACGATTGCCTTCAGAGTGTGGTTCTTCTTCAGCCACGCTATATCCAATATATTCTCAATGGCTTCCTTTTTAGCACTTTCTATAAATCCACAGGTGTTGATGATCACCACGTCTGCCTCGGTCTCCTCGGGCGTGATCTCATATCCCGCCGCCGCAACCTCATGCAGCATGACCTCGGTGTCCAGCTGATTCTTCGGACACCCCAGCGAAACAAATCCTACTTTCACCAAAAAACTCCTTTGTTTTGATCCGTACAAGACGAAATTTTTCGTCTTCTCATCTTTATTATTTTATCACAATTTGTCGACGTTGTCAAGGTTGCCCTTTATAAAAAGAGCTCCGTCAGCTCACGCGGCTCGTCCAGAATGACCTGTGCGTCGGTTTCCACGAGAAACTCCCGATCGCGGTAGCCCCAAGAGCAGCCAACTGCCAGCATTTCCGCATTCAGGGCAGTCTCTACGTCCACCTCGCTGTCTCCTACCATTGCCGTCTCCGAGGGCGTAAAGCCAAGAGTCTCGGCAATCATCCGCGGCACGGTCGGGTCGGGCTTTCTGGGCAGATCGGTCTGTCCCGCCGCCAAGGAGATCGCTCCCTTCGGCAACAGCTTTTCAACCAGCGCCTTCACGTAAACGTCCTGCTTGTTGGAAAGCACCGCCAAGGTATATCCTCGCTCACGCAACGTCGCAATGGCGGGGAGAATCCCCTCGTAGCAGGCATCACACCGAATATAGGTCTCGCCGTAAAAGGCGTGATAATCGGCAAAGACCCGATCCACAAGCTCCACGTCCTCCGCTACCTCCTCGGGCACCGAAAGACGGATCAGCTCCCGCGCTCCGTTTCCGATGGCGCGTCGGATCTCCTCGTAGCTCCGATGCGGAAATCCGTGCTTCTCCATTGCCAGATTGACACCGTCCCGAATCGACCCGATGGTATCGGCGATCGTTCCGTCCAGATCCAATATGATCAGCTTGATTCCCTCAAGCGACTTGATTTCCTTCTTGATTTCCATGTTGATCTCCTGATTGATTATTTCCAAACCTCATTATATCACAACCCTCTCCGCTTGTCAACCAAAACCCCACGCTCCCGTTTCGAGAAAATCTGCCAAAATGCACAACAACTTTTTTCAAAAAAAATAAAAAATCGTCGTTTCTTATCTTCCATATCTCAACGCTTTGTGTTATAATAATAAGTTGGAAGCCAAAATAAAAACGAATACACGATAAAAAAACGATTGAAATGTGAAGAAAAAGCGAGGAAAAAATCAGTGATTAGAAACGATTTAAGAAACATTGCCATTATTGCTCACGTTGACCATGGTAAAACCACACTGGTGGATGAAATGCTCAAGCAGGGCGGCATCTATCGCGACAATCAGGAAACCGTGACCCGTGTTATGGACTCGGGAGACTTAGAGCGGGAACGCGGCATCACCATTCTTGCCAAGAATACCGCTGTACACTATAAGGACGTAAAGATCAACATCGTCGACACCCCCGGACACGCCGACTTTGGCGGTGAGGTGGAGCGAATCCTCAAAATGGTCAACGGTGTTCTGCTTCTGGTAGACGCCGCAGAGGGTCCCATGCCTCAGACTCGCTTCGTTCTTCAGCGCGCACTGGAGCTGAATCACCGCGTCATCGTCGTCATCAATAAGATCGACAAGCCCGACGCCCGCATCGGCGAGGTAGAGGATGAGATCCTTGAGCTTCTCATCGACCTGAATGCGTCGGATGAGCAGCTGGACAGCCCCATGCTCTATTGCTCGGGCAGAGCGGGAACGGCAACCGAGGATCCCGACGTGGCGGGAACAGACCTGACTCCCCTCTTTGACAAAATTCTCGAGTATATGCCCGCCCCCGAAGGCGAGGACGAGGGTGAGCTTCAGCTTCTTGTTTCCTCGATCGACTATAGCGAATACGTGGGAAGAATCGGAATCGGTCGAATCGAGCGCGGCTCGATCCGCACCAATCAAGACGTATACATCTGCAACTATCACTCGGATGCTACCCCCAAGCGGACGCGGATCGTATCGCTCTATCAGATCGACGGTCTTGCCCGTGTGCCCGTAGAAAGCGCAAAGATGGGTGATATCGTTTGCTTCTCGGGCGCGGAAAACATCACCATCGGTGACACGATCACCAGCCTGAACGCCCCCGAGCCTCTGGAATTCGTCAAGGTCAGCGAGCCTACTCTTGAGATGACCTTCTCGGTCAACGACTCTCCCTTCGCGGGCAAGGAGGGTAAGTTCGTCACCTCCCGTCAGCTCCGTGACCGTCTCTACAAGGAGCTTCTCAAGGACGTTTCCCTGCGTGTGGAGGACGGCGAGACCACCGACGAATTTAAGGTAGCGGGCAGAGGTGAAATGCACCTTTCCATTCTCATTGAGACCATGCGCCGCGAGGGCTATGAAATGACCTGCTCCAATCCCCGCGTTCTCTTTAAGGAGATCGACGGTGTAAAGTGCGAGCCTATGGAGCACGTAACCCTCGACGTTCCCTCGGAATACGTGGGCGCCGTGGTCGAAAAGCTGGGTCAGAGAAAGGGCGACCTTCTGGAAATGAACCCCGTTGGAAACCGCATGCGGATCGAATACTCCATTCCCTCCCGCTGTCTCTTCGGCTATCGCTCGGAGTTTTTGACCGCCACCCGTGGCGAGGGCATTATGAACACCCTCTTTGACGGCTATCAGCCCTATCGCGGAGAGGTTATCATGCGCTTTACCGGTTCTCTCGTTGCGTCCGAGACAGGTGAGACCACCCGTTACGGACTCTATAACACCCAGGAGCGCGGCAACCTCTTTGTCGGTCCTCAGACCCCCGTTTACGAGGGAATGATCGTGGGCGAGAACCCCAAGAACGACGACATCGCCGTCAACCCCTGCAAAAAGAAGCAGTTGACCGCCATTCGTTCGGCAGGCGCGGACGAAAAGCTCCTCCTGACTCCCCCCACCATCTTCAGCTTAGAGGAAGCCATTGAGTTTATCACCGATGACGAGCTGATCGAGGTCACGCCCAAGTCCATCCGTCTGAGAAAGAAGATCCTCAACACCGAGCTTCGTATGAAGGCGATGATGAAGGCAAGACGCGAAGCGGCGGCAAAATAATCAAATAATCCAACCAACTGGGAGGTCACCTTATGAAGGTTATCAAA